>CAZDEK010000087.1:0-2085 GCA_964504625.1 uncultured Candidatus Saccharibacteria bacterium | reverse complement strand
CTAGGTGGACGCAGCTACCACGTCACAAATCCTGACCAGCTCGTGAACTGCTACGGCGGCTGGGGTAATGTGCATGGCGTCTCAAGCGACACCTACGACATTGCGATGGGCGCATATCCCTATGCTGGCGATGCACCCGATTGTATCTCAGCCCGCCAATTCAAAGCTGCTAGTTGGGCTCGAAGCCAACTCGGTGCCACTGGATGGAATGGCTGGTGTGAGATGTTCGCCGAAAAAGCTTATGGGACGAGTGGTCGCTACGCTTCCGCCGCAGCCAATCTCCAACAGAAGCAGGCAACGGGCCAACTTCATGCTGGCGACACGAATGTGCCAGTCGGAGCACTCGCGCTCTTCGGTCCATCATGGCAAAACGGCTACAACGGCCATGTCATGATCTCTATCGGCGGCGGGCAATTCATCTCCACTGGACCAACCGTATCTATCACCGGCATCAATCAGGCAGTCTTCGGACCCTATGCTGGCTGGTCGTATGCCGACGCCAGCTGGCCCGGTCAATAACCATTGGTGCCTCGCGCCATAGTCGCGAGGCACCTCAACCTTATTCAGTTCCAGACCGAACAAAAACCGGGTATACTACTAGCAGAAGACTTACGATAGGAGCTTATGACACCCAGCCTGTTTTCATTGCCAGAAAAACGGACCTGGAGCCTATGGCAAAAAGTGCTCATGGGGCTGGGTTTAACCTTGCTCGCTGTACTACTTGTATTACTCGTCATGCGGCTTGCATATCATGATCGTCTCTATCCGGGCACAAAAGCCTACGGTATCTATGTTGGCGGCCTGACCCGTCAACAGGCTGTCGATCTGCTTACTAAGGAAACAAGTAAATATGTTGATAGTTCTACAATTATCGTCAATGGACCAGGCATTCAGCCGCTTCCGATACCCGCTAGCGAAGTCGAGTTGCAATATGATACTCAAGGTGCTGTTGATTCACTCTATCAGCTGGGTCGTGATGGTGGCCTTATGAATGGCCTCGCAACACAAGCTAAGTTGTTAATTGGCGGCCAAGAGCTTCCGCAAGGAGAGGTGAGCTACAATACCGTGAAGCTCGTATCCTCCGTACAGCCTGCTTTTGCAAAGCTTAACACTCCTGCACAAAATGCTAGCTTCGTAGTATCTAAGACTGGCGAACTCACGATTCAGCCCGAACAATTAGGTCAGCGCGTCGATCTACTTGGCTTTCTCAAGCATTATGAGCAAAGCGTCAGTCAGCTGCAGAGAACCGCCACGACACTCAAGACAACCAATCAAGCTCCGGCTATTACGGCAGCCGCTCTCGAGTCAAAGCGTCAGGCGTTAGCACCTTTTATGCAGGAACCACTTACGCTGACCTATGGCGCTCGGTCGTGGAAAATTCCCACCAGTGAGATGTTGAGCTGGTTGAGCTATGCAGCATTGCGCGGGCCAGAACAGCCCGATATCCTCAATCATTATTACGCACGGTTTGAAAATAGCTCAACGAGTAACGTAAGCTTTGACACGCTACGGATCCAGAACTACCTAGCAACCATCGCAAAAGATGTTAATCAACCGGCTCGCGACGCAAAGCTAACCATCTCAGGCGAGCGAGCAACCGTTTTCCAACAAAGCCAGGACGGCCGAGCCCTGGATGTTACAGCCACCACTTCAGCTATCGCTGAAAACTTCGCCTCACCCCAACCAGAAACAACTTTAGCGCTCAAGGTGAGTGTCATAAAAGCTGATGTAAGTGATGAAAATCTCGATCGACTCGGCATCAAAGAGCTTCTGTCAGAGGGTGTTACCTACTTCCCGGGCTCGAGTGCGAATCGCCTCACAAACGTGCGAGTAGGCGCCAGCAAGTTTAACGGTGTACTCCTTAAGCCTGGCGAGGTCTTTAGCTTTGGTGCACTTCTCGGTGAAGTTGGTCCAGCTCAAGGCTATAAAGAAGGTCACGTCATCCTCGAGGGTCGGCAAGAGAATCAATACGGCGGAGGCCTCTGTCAGGTGAGCTCCACAGCCTTCCGTGCTGCTCTACTGGCCGGTTTACCTATCCTCGAGCGGTATAATCATGCCTTTGCCGTTAGCTTCTATACAGCTCCC
>CAZDEK010000086.1:0-2143 GCA_964504625.1 uncultured Candidatus Saccharibacteria bacterium | reverse complement strand
TTTATTTCCTTCAAGATCCAACAAAGCTTGGAGCAAATCACAACACGGCAAACGTCGCAAACGTCGCGGCAGCTGGCGCAGTATTTGATAAGACAAATTCTAGGCTCTATGTCCATGATGGTGTGGCAGCTACTCACAGGTATTTTGTCTATGACACAAGTGTGGCTCCGACCTATTCCACTGTTGCCATCACAGGCACAGCAGCTACAGACCTGATTAACGACGCAGGTCACACTTTTGTGAACGGTGATCCAATTGTGTTTTCATCACTTGTTGGTGGTGCAGGACTTACGAACGGAACTGTTTATTTCGTCGTGAACTCAACAGCTGGTGTTAGCTACCAAGTGTCAGCTACATCTGGTGGTGCAGCGATTAACTTCACAACTGACATCACATCAGGAAACGTTGGAAGGGCGTTTGGGACGACTGGTTCAAACTTCATTCATTCGACTGGAAACCTTCCTGCACTGACAGGAACATTGCTACTCACTGACTCAGAAGACTTTGCACAACCAACAGGTGTGAACGTGTCAGTCGATGGGTTTGACTGTGCGTTCTTTGGAACTACCTCAAACCTATACATGGGCCGATTGTCTGAGCTCACATCAGGCGCTGTTACATGGCCAAGCCTTCAGACCTGCAACCTTTTGGGAACTCCAAACCAAATTACGGCCCCTGCCGCAGTTCAGGTTTCATGGTCAAACGCAATCAATCGAGCAGTGTATACAACTAACACCGCCGTATTCGTAGTGAAACAATTCGTCAGCAACTCAATTGAGCTTATCTTCGGCGGTCTTAATAACCGATACCTTGAGGCTCTCGTCGGAAACGACGTGGTAGAGTTCCAAATGGCTGCAATTACTGGGATTGATTTCGAGTCAGGCATTCTTGCTGTAACAGGCTCAACGGCTGGCCAGCGTGGAGTTTATCTTCTCGACGTCCGATCAAATTACAATTTCGATTACTCTTATATCGTGACGAAGGTCCTCGATACTCCTCAAGCCCAAATGCGGTTTATTAATACGCTTGATCAGCTTTACGAGTACACGGGCTCACTGCAAGTCTATTACCGAACGTCAGGCTTTGGCTCGATCTCCGGCGGTTGGACTGCGATTCCATTTGCTGAGGACCTCTCAGGCTTCACGGGTGGGGATCAAATACAATTCAAAATACTCTTTGATACGTTGGGACTTGATACTTCAATACACGCTCAGCTTCACGAGTTTAGCTTTACCTACGAATCAGTCAACGAGAGCTCTGATCATTGGCAAGTTTCGAAAGACCTGAGCTCAACCGGCGGGACGCATAAGGTTGTCTGGTACCTTGCCAAGGCCTACGCCTCGACAGTGCCAACGCTTTACGCAAGAGCTTATCAGCAAGGCACGACAACGAATGTCGGCTCAGCTAACACCGGCGCAAATCCTGGGTCATTCAGATATTCAACCAACGGCGGGACCTCTTGGAATGCGCTCGGAACGATCCCAAATACTGTCGGCACTTTGGTAGAATGGACCATCTCTCCAGCTCCAAGTGTCGATTACCTTCCAAGCATTAGGGAGAGCTAATGGCTGATCAGTTCTACTACAACAACGCTTACTTTGCTGGGTCTGATGCTGTAGGAGAAACCGCTGAGATATACGAGCCTAGATGCGGAGCAAGCATTGACGGCAATATGCTTTACTTAAACTTCTTCCTTCACGTTAATGGCCAGCAAGTGAAGACAGCCCTTGGGGACTGTGAGTATCGGGTGTTTAATCGCTCGGGCTCACTCGTGGCTGGTCTTTCAGAGACTGGCCTAAGCGCAGATGCTGAGGGCATCTATACTGCTACACCTGTAAGTGCAGCGAATCTATTGGATCTTAACCACTATCTAATCGAAGTGACCATCTCTTATGGCGGCTCTGATAGGGTGGCACTGATTCCAGCAGGAGTAGTTGAGTAATGGCAAAGCGTCTTCTTCAGCATTCTCCCTACTACCTCCAGCTAGGTGCAGAGTATTTGAATAAGACGATTATCCCGGACTCTCGATATCAGATGAGCATAAGGCGAGCGACTTTACCTTTGGAGCGCACAGCCTTTATTCACATGATGTTTGAAGAGTCTGGGGCCAGAATTGCCGTTGGCCTATTAAAGGCCAACGCAA
>CAZDEK010000085.1:0-2341 GCA_964504625.1 uncultured Candidatus Saccharibacteria bacterium | reverse complement strand
TGGGCTTGCCGACAGAAACGGGCAGCTTAAGTGCCTGTTTGGCGTATGGAATGAGGCCCTTAAGATTTGCTCCGCCGCCCGTAAGCACAACCCCGGCAGGCAACAATACATCTCGTCCAACCTTACGAATCTCAGCAGAAACCATATCCAGAATCTCTGAAGTCCGGGCGGTCACGATTAAGTCGAGATGGCGTTTTTCAATATTCTGTTCGCTTCCGAGTTCTGGGATTTTAACAATATCGGTTTTTGCAGCCATATGCTCGGTAACTTCTGCATATTTGAGTTTTATTTGCTCAGCTACATCAACATTGGTGCGTAGACCAATCGCTAAATCATTGGTAATGTGACCAGATCCAACAGGTAATACGCCAGTATGTACTATGGCGCCCTCTTGATAAACGGCAATGCCGGTTGTACCAGCACCAATGTCGACCAATACTACACCTAGCTCTTTCTGTTGCTTGCTCAAAACGGTCTCGGCGGCAGCGATCGGTACAAGGACTTGTCCTTCAATATCGACACCAGCCTGATCTAAGACTCGATGAAGATTCTTGAGTGCTCCGGTATGAGCCGTAATAATGTGGCTTTCGACTTCCAAGCGTACGCCCGTCATGCCAGCTGGATCTTTTACAACGGGCTCGCCATCAATGGTATATCGACGAGGGAAAACTTGGACGATCTCATGGTTGGGCGGAAGCTGAACAGCGGTTGCCGCATCTTCTACTCGATGCACGTCTTCCGATTGGATAATATGATCGGCGTGACTCACGGCAATAACACCACTACTGTTTAGACTGCGTATTGACGAGCCATCAATGCTAATGGTGGCACGGTGAATCGGAATACCACTTACACGTTCAGCTTCATCAACAGCAGCCGTGATCGAACTAACCGTTTCATCAACATCGACAATAACCCCCCTGCGTAAACCAGTCGTAGGAGCTACGCCGAGGCCGATGATGCTAGGTTTTTCTCCATCATCCTCCATGAGGCCCACCACACAGGCAACTTTACTGGTGCCGATGTCCAAACCGATATACAACTGTTCGTGGCCATCTGCCATAAAGCATCCCTATTACTAGACATAGTATAGCGCCACCAGGCCCGCAGGAGCAAGTTAGCTGGTTTGAGTCAGAATCTCGTAGCCTTTTTCAGTAACTAATACGGTATGTTCAAAATGGGCTGCTAGGCTATGGTCTTTGGTATAAACCGTCCAGCCATCTTTTGCAATACGAACCTTCTTATTACCGAGCGTAGCCATAGGCTCGATGCAAATCGTCATGCCGGCTTCGAGAACCGGACCTTTGCCAGCTTTTCCGAAGTTTGGAATCCAAGGTGCTTCATGAAGTGAATCGCCCACTCCGTGCCCAGCTAAATCTTCCACGATTCCATACCCAGCATCCTTCAGCACTTTTTCAACGGCTGCCGAGATGTCCCCAACATGAGCTCCGGCTTTGACTTGCTTGATGCCGGCCATCATCGAACGCTTGGTAATCTCGATTAATTGCAAAGCGCGGACATCTGCATTTCCTACTGGGACGGTGATGGCACTGTCGGTTATAAGCTTGTCGATTTCGACGCCAAAGTCGAGGCCCACAATATCACCATCATTGATAAGTCGGTTGCCGGGCATTCCATGTACGACTTCTTCATTGACTGATACACAGAGCGTGGAGGGAAACCCCTGATAACCCAAGAAAGGCGCGGTGCCCCCAAGTCGCTTAAGTTCAGCTCGCGCAATGTCATCGAGTTCGCTGGTGCGCATGCCAGGCTTGATTGATTTTGCGAGTGTTTGGAGTACTTGCGCCAGAATCGATCCGGCCTTACGCATACTCTCGATTTCTTCAGACAGCTTAGGCCGCATTAACAGCCTCCCATATTCGCGCTTCAACCTCATCCGGAGTGCCGAGACCGTCAATATCAATCACCTTCGTTTTGCCCTCCCAATAAGTTTGAACTGGGGCAGTTTTTTCTTTATAAATTTGTAAGCGATTAGCGATACCCTGAGCATCATCATCGGTGCGATTTTCAACTGCAGCCCTACCTGACAATCGACGTGTCAATTCATCATCATTCACGTGGAGACGTAAGACCGCTTGAAGTGGTCGACCGAGCTCTTGAAGCTTTTGATCCAGCCACTCAACCTCTTCTTTTTTACGTCCGACACCGTCAAAAATAATCATTCTATCAGCCGGCACAGTCGATATAGCCTCGTCGAGTAACCGAATAATACTTTCAGCTGGTGCTAATGTGCCATCGGCACTATGTTTCCAGTCATCCCACGTTTTACGCAACAATACGCCGGTTGAGATGGTCACGGCATTCAGTTTTTTTGCTAAAC
>CAZDEK010000084.1:0-2424 GCA_964504625.1 uncultured Candidatus Saccharibacteria bacterium | reverse complement strand
TACAACCTCATCACGAATAACTGCGAGAACTTTGCCATCTACTGCAAGACTGGCGGCAAGGTGCGTACTTCAAAATACGCCCAAACCACCTCAGCTCTGACAAACCTCAAACATCGACCTTTCGTCGCTATCTTCGTCGAGGCCTACACCCGAGCTGGTGAATGGATAGCCTTCCATTTCGGCGGCGCCTTCGGCCACCGTGTGTCCTATCGTATCCGTCGCTTTAACTCGATGGTGACCGCCTGGATGCTGGCCACAAAAGCATCAGCGTCAGAAAAGCCTGTAGCCACCCGCTAAACAGAAATATCGCGCCGCTGCCACCACCAGGCTGCAAGCATTGAAAAGACAGCTATAGAGAGCAGAAAAATTAGTGTTCCTTTTCCAGAAATCTCCCCTTTGCCTAATATCTTTGAGGCATCAAAGTAGTTGAAGTAAGAAATATTCTTCAGCCAAGCATAGCTATCCTGAATGGCGCCAATTAACCATGCCGTATACATCACGATGAGCACTGCTGCCGTCACGGCATAAACTCGACTCCGTTCAGAGAAGATGGACGACGCCAGCATGGCGAGTGAGTAAACCGACATGGTAAACAGCCAAGCGACGATACTGAGTTGCCAGTAATGCGTAAAGCTACTTGATACATCGAAAGGCGCAGCAAAGAGAGGCGTCGCAAGCACAGTCAGTGCAATAAATACTGTGAGTATCAATACCCCACCAAGGTACTTGCCAAGAAAGACTTTGAAACGAGAGATAGGCTGAGACAGCTCGAGCCCAATTGAGCCAGTCTCCACACCTCCAGCTAATGCACGGCCCGCTAATGACGCCGCGAGAAAGATTACGATGATTGGCCACATCGCCGACATGTGCTTAGACGCGAAATATGCATCAAATGTCGGATTAAAGTTCGACAATTGAAAAGCTTCGACCAGCCCCTTAGGCAGAGATTGGGCCAGTGATTGCATGGCTTGCGCTTGGTCTTTGACAGCAGGAAACGTCGCCAGATACAGCAATGTCATAGCTATAGAGCCTACGCTGTATGCCACCAGGGCCACCCAACGATCACGCCACAATCGACGCATAATTGTCATCATTGGTACATCTCCATGAAGATTTCTTCAAGGCTAGCATGAGTCACTTCGAGATCCAACAATGAATGTTTCGCGAGTATTTTCATTGCCGGGTCGAGAGACCCGCGAACTGATACTTCGACCATGTGCTTATCGCTGGTTATCACCGTAAATGGTCCGCCAACAAAGAGATCCTTTGGCACGGGCTTAGCAAAACGAGCACGGATCACGTGTTTCGACTTCTCCCGCAGACTAGCCAGGCTCTCATCGGCCACCAGCTCACCGGCACGGATAATCCCAACCCGATCACAAATCCGTTGCACCTCGGGCAGGTTATGCGACGAGACAAAAACCGTTCTTCCCTGCTTCCGAAAATCTTCCAGCAATTCATAGACTGCACTCTGAAAAAGTGGGTCCAGGCCTTGAGTCGGCTCATCCAGCAAAAGTAACTGTGGCTCACCGATAAAGCCTAGTATGATCGAGAGCTTTTGTTTGTTCCCTGTCGAGAGCTGCTTCACCTTGCGATGAATATCGAGTCCCAGCTGCTGAATGAGGGCTTCCGGTCGCTGATGAGCTCCCCGCAGACGAGCTACATAATCAATATGCT
This sequence comes from uncultured Candidatus Saccharibacteria bacterium, assembly GCA_964504625.1. Lineage (GTDB taxonomy): Bacteria > Patescibacteriota > Saccharimonadia > CAILAD01 > CAZDEK01. The sequence continues at coordinate 747 of CAZDEK010000084.1, read as the reverse complement.
CGGCTCCTGACCAGCTACCGACGAGATGGTGATCGCTCGGCACATAGCCGACCAGCCGCTTCACCGCCACACTGTCACGAACCGAATCGGCTCCGAGTACCTTGATCGTGCCAGCATCAGGGGTAAGAAAGTTCATAATGCAACGTAGGGTAGTGGTTTTACCGGCACCATTTGGCCCAAGAAAACCAAAGATCTCCCCAGCTTTTACTTTCAAGCTCACGTTTTCTACCGCTCGATTCTTGCCGAAACCCTTTTTCAGGCCTTTGACTTCGAGCGTAATAGACATAGCTATACTTCTTTCTCCACGGCGATGACGCAGTCAGTGGCAAGGGCGACAATCGTACCAATTGCGGCAAGGACTGGCGCCAGCAGCGCGCCCACCACCCCAGCCGTGAGGGGAAACTCAGCGATCACCTTACCCGATTTTTCCTTGATGGTAATCTTACGAACATTCCCTTCATGGATCAGCTGCTTGAGCCGCGCCATGAGGTCATCACCAGATACGGTAAACTCTTCTGTGCGCTTTTTCATACTTCTATTATATACCCCGCTTCCAGATCTGAGGTACAATATTCTTGATGAGCATAAGGGTAATCAAAAATTATCGTCGCCTGGCGACCACTCCGCTGCGCCGCGACGCGCTTGATATCGTCGAGGCAGGGTATGAATCGATTGATCTCAAGCATATCTTCGGCCGGGTCGTTACCCTCACAAAGCATGACTTAGTCATTAATGGACCTACCTACG
>CAZDEK010000083.1:0-2524 GCA_964504625.1 uncultured Candidatus Saccharibacteria bacterium | reverse complement strand
GCTTGGCACAGGCTGGTATGGGCCAATTCTTCGTTGCCGTACATGAGGGTGATGTGCTGGCTGCCGAGTACGCGATGATTTTCGGCAACAAAGCCTACTACAAAGAGGGCGGTAGTTCAGGCGCCAAGCGCAATCTGATGGCGCCGTATTTTCTTCAGTATGAGGTGATGCGCTGGGCGCAAGAGCAAGGCGCCAAGGAGTATGACTTGATCGCCGTCCCACCGAAGGATCAGCTGACCCCTGAGCACTCGATGTACGGTCTGTATCAGTTTAAGAGTGGTTTTAATCAAGAAATCACTCAGTTTATCGGCTGCTGGGAGTATGCGCTGAAACCGAAAACCCATGCGCGTTGGTTCAAGGCCGAGCCTTTGTTTCACAAGATCTACTCGCGCGCCAAGCGAAATATCTTCTGGTAAGCGACACAACAGAAGCGAATCAGCTATAATACGCCCTATGAGTGGTGAGGGAAGCGAGCCTGCGCTCGACACGATCTTCAAGGCCTACGATATTCGCGGGCTGGTGCCTGATGAGTTGAGTCCGGAGCTGACTCGGAGCATTGCCCGAGCTTTCGCTGACACTGTGCCTGAGGGAACGATCGCAGTTGGTCGCGATATGCGAACTGATTCGACTGAGCTGACCGAAGCGTTTATTAGTGGCCTTGTCGAGCAGGGCAGGGAAGTGCTCGATATCGGCATGGTGACGACTGATATGAGCTACTTTGCAGTGGGTCAGTATGATCTGGCGGGTGCGGCAATGATTACGGCTAGCCACAACCCAGGTCAGTACAACGGGATCAAGTTGACGGCGGCCGGCGTCGTACAACTCAGTGCTGATGGGGGATTGAATGAGCTGAAGGCGCGCGTTGCAGCCGGAAAGTTTGAGACTGCGAAAGAGCCTGGCAAGAAGCTTGAAAAGAACATTCTCACAGATTGGGTGGAGCATTGTTTACGGTTTGCGGGTGGCGAGTTGAAGCCGCTGAAAGTCGGTGTCGATGCCGGTAATGGCATGGGCTCGGTGCCAATTCCGAAGCTGCAGGAGCTGACGCCGTTCGAAATCTCCGGCCTCTATATGGAGCTAGATGGAACATTTCCCAATCACCCGGCGAATCCAATTCTCCCTGGAGCCATGGATGATCTCATAACCTTGGTGCAGCGCAATGAACTTGATCTGGGTATTGCCTTCGATGGCGACGGTGATCGAGCCTTTTTCGTTGATGAGACCGGTACTCCAGTCAGTGCGACCGAGATCGCGGCACTTTTGGCGGCGACATTCTTGAAGGAGAACCCGAAAAGCACCGTCGTGACGAACGTGGTGGTGGGAGATATACTGGCTGAAACGGTGGCGTCTCTCGAAGGAAGACTCGTGGTGAGTAGGGTCGGCCACAGCTATATGCAAGAAGTCATGCGTGATGAAAATGCCATTTTTGGCGCCGAGCATTCTGGTCACTTCTATTACCGAGATAATTTCTTCTGCGACTCAGCACTCATTACGGCCGTGATGGTCCTGAGCATCGTGTCCGAAGCCGGCAGGCCGCTGTCTGAGCTTGTGAAGCCGTATCGTAAATATGTGGCAACTCCTGAAGAAAATATCCAAGCCCAGAAGCCAGAAGAACTGATCGAAAAACTCAGACGGCACTACGGGAGTCAGATTGACCGTCAGCTCGATGGTATTAACATTCGGACTGGCGACTGGCACGCCAGTATTCGACCGAGTAACACCGAGCCGTACGTGCGGGTTAACCTCGAAGCGAAGAACAAGACGGCGCTGAAAGCGGCGCATGTTGAGCTGAAAACGACAATTCAGCAGCTTTCTTAACGCCGATCATGCTGGTCTCCGGCTGATATTGACGCTTTCTTGCTAGAATGAGGTAATGCAGGCCGATGCGAAGCAGGCCGCCGTGGAGTCGGCCGTACTTGAAGTCATTACGTATTTTGCCGTCTTTGATGTACTGGTTGATCAGCAGCGACTGAACGACCTTCTGCCGGTTCGAGCCAGCCACCTTGCTGTACGGGCAGCGTTGCGCGAATTGACAAGACAGCGCAAGGTCCAGCGTCTTGGGGATGCGTATGGTCTGGCCGCACAAACCTATGCTGGTGTGGAGCGACGTGAGCAGCATCGCCAAGAGCTCATTCGGCGCGCTCATCGTGTAGGGCGGATGATAGGTATCTTGCCGTTTGTAAAGGCTGTGCTGGTGGTGAATTCGGTTGCGATTGGCAACGTCCATGACGAAAGCGATATCGATCTCTTGGTCGTCACGACACCAGGCCGTATTTTTGTGGCCAAGGGGTTGCTCTGGCAGGTCTTCCGACTAACTCGTCAGATAGAGACTCCCGATCATACAGCTGGGCGCTTTAGTCTGGGCATGTTTCTCACTACCCGCGGTGTGATTTTCGAGCGCGACATCATGCGAGTGAATGAGCCACATCTCATCTATTGGCTGATGACCGCAGTGCCGGTCTATGGAGCGCGGCGCTGGCTGGAAATACTGCAGTCCAGTCAATACGTGCGTAGTCGCGTGCCAAAC
>CAZDEK010000082.1:0-2529 GCA_964504625.1 uncultured Candidatus Saccharibacteria bacterium | reverse complement strand
CTGATCCAATGCCGCTTTGTCGGCTACTGAGCTCACGAATATGGAGACCACCTCGGCGTCAGCCGCTTGGTGAGCTGTCTCAGCCGAGAGCGGGTCGGCAATGACAGTGGCTTCGGGAAAGGCTGCTCGGACAGCTTCAGTCTCAGTAGGTGCGACGTCAAAAAATACGATTTTCATGATTCCTCCTTATGCAGTCACGCCTTGTTCGATTTCCAGAAGGCGGTTGTATTTCGCCACGCGCTCACCACGTCGAGGGGCGCCAATCTTTACGCCATCGGCTCCAACTCCATAGGCGATATCGATAATTAGGCTATCATTCGTTTCGCCGCTACGATGGCTGATGATAGTGAAGAGCTTATGGTGCCGAGCTGTCATGATCGCGCCAAACGTCTCTGAGATGGTACCAATTTGATTTGGTTTAATGATGACACCTGATATCAGATCCGCCTCGGCTGCCTCAGCTATTCGTTGCTGACTGGTAACGGTAAGGTCATCACCGATGACTTTGTATTTTTCAGGGGAGCGCATAGCTCGCGCAAAGCCGTCGCGATCGTTTTCAGCGGCCGGATCTTCAACGGAAAAGAGCTTGAATCGGGTGGCTAGCGCATCCAGCGTATCTAACCATTCGCTAGAAGTAAGTTGTTTGCCTTCATAGATATAGTCACCATCTTTCGCGAAGCTAGAAGCCGCCACGTCAAGGGCAAGATCCATCGGTGAACGAAAATCATGGCGCAGCTCATCCATGAGTGTGAGCACCGTCTCACTCTTGGCTCCTGGTGGCGCCATGCCACCTTCATCGCCGACCAGCTTAACGGTTGAGCCATATTCTTTCTCGAGAGCGGATTGAAGACTAGCATGAAAATCATAGATCTGGCTGATGGCCTGCGATGGCTTGGTGGCTGAGGGTACAACCATGAACTCTTGAATGTCGAGTCCTGGAGCGTGTTTGCCGCCATTGACGAGATTGGCAAAGATTCGGGGGAAAGCCTCGTGCGTATCCAGTGTGTCACGGATGAATTGCCAGATAGGAAACCCGGCACTCGCAGCCTGGAGCTTGAGGAAGGCAGCCGACAAGGCAAGCGTCGTGTTCCCGCCAATCTTAGCCTTATTGGGTGAACTATCGTAGTCATGCAGGATGGCGTCAAAGTGGAGTTGGTCGGGGATATCGCGGCCAGTCAGTCGTTCAGCCAGCTCGCCACAGATCAGGGCTACGGCTTTCTGGACGGATTGACCCTTGTATTCAGTGCCGCCATCGCGCAATTCGACGGCCTCGTTTTCACCCTTGCTCGCGCCGGCTGGTACCGAGAAGCTGGCACTTACGCCGGCGTCGTTCGTAAGCTCGACATCGAGCGTCGGCGTGCCGCGCGAGTCGAGGATTTGCAGGGCTTTAATCTTCGCGATTTTCACGACGGTCTCCGTATCACACAAATAAAGTCGGAGATATTGGCGGTGACTTTGCGTATCTCGAGATGAGCGCCTATCTTATGCAGGGCGGCATAGCCGGCATTCTTATCTACTGCATCGAGAGCGTTTATGCCGTGCTTGCTGAGTGCGGCCAGTCCGGTCGGGTTATCGATGAGTGCGCCGGCTACTGGTATGTTGTCCTTGCCATCGCTAGCCGCAGAGATAATGGCGGCGTTCTGTGGCAGGGAAGACGCAGCCGATAAGACTACGTCCTGGTTGCGGCCACCCTTGCCAGGATGGGTGACAATGACTTGGGTCTCGCCGCAAGCGAGCAGGGCTTCGCCGGGACGCACGTCGGCGGCCATCGTGATGCCGACTTCTTTCGCGAGACCCGAGAGATTGTAAGAATACACCCGCGGCTTGTAGCCTAGTGCGATGGCTTGGGCAGACATCGCTTCGACCACACTGCGGCCATTGCCGATCATAATATTCGTAATTTTTTTAAAATACTTAGCTTCTTTCGGTGTTTCGGTGAAGCTCAAGCCGCCGAGCTTGTATTTTTTGGCGATGCGTTGGGCGTCGGCCTTTGTCGTTTTGTCGAGCACCGTGGGCCCCGAAGCCACGAAGTTGAGGTCGTCGCCGGGCACGTCCGAAATAATCATGGCTGCGACCGTAGCGGGGAAGGCATACTGTGCGAAGTAACCACCATGGATGAGCGAGAGGTGTTTTCGGATGGTGTTAATTTCTTGGATTTTCGCCCCGCCTTTGAGTAGATAATCGGTTACTTGTTGGAGCTGCACACAGGTCAAACCAGCTGGCTGACAGAAGAGGGAGCTGCCCCCGCCGCAAATCACACTCAAAATCAGATCGTTTTCTCCAGCGCTTTTCAATAGCTCAATAATTTTGTTCGTTGCGGCAATATTTTGGTCAGAAGGAAGGGGGTGCGTGCCAATAAAAACTTTGATGCGCGGCATGATGCGGCGGCGAATATCGATGGCAAACCCGCTCTTAATGCGTCGTTTGAGGACTTTTTGCAGGCCCTCGACTGCTAGCGCCGAGCCTTTGCCGATGCCGACGACGTAGATGTTCTCGTACTTGCTGAGGTCGTAGGTATGTCCATTAATG
>CAZDEK010000081.1:0-2536 GCA_964504625.1 uncultured Candidatus Saccharibacteria bacterium | reverse complement strand
TGCATACGCCCCAAGCGCTGTCATCGGATTTCGCTTCTGGGGTGGCCACAGACCCAACCAATACGACAGCGAGGCAAACACCTCTGGCTCGTTGAGTGTGCACCAATAATCAACGTCTTCTCCAAGCTCTTCGACGACCCGCTCGACATAGCGCGCAAAATCATGCACCGTTTGAGGATTCTGAAAGCCCATGCGCTGCTCAACCCAAATCGGCAGTGTAAAATGCCAGAGCGTGACCATCGGCTCAATACCTCGGCGACGCAGGCTCTTAATCATCTGGCGATAATGCTCAATGGCATGAAGGTCAAATTTACCCCGCTCTGGCTCAATGCGACTCCACTCCAGCGAAAAACGGTAGGTATTAAGATGAAGCTGCTCGGCGATATCAAAATCACGCTCATAGCGATGGAAGTGATCTACTGCTTGAGCTGAGATGTAATTATCCGGTCGCAATGCCTCCTGTTTAATCCGATACCAATGCACGGCCGGTGTATCAAAAGCTTTCTGAGAACCGCGGGCCAGCTTGCCCGCATTCGCCTTCTCCCACTCGGTCCAATTATTATGTTGGCCACCCTCGACTTGATGAGCACTGGTGGCTGCACCCCACATAAATGTCTTGGGAAACCGCAGCAATGGTTCACGATCAGCCATACCATAAGTATAAACGAGGCTTGCGACATCAGGGCTGGTTTTTTACACTGGAGTCAGAACCTATTCATCGGGCTCCCGGCCCCCGGAGGTGACCATCTTGACCATCCAGGAAGCATCGGTTACTCCGATGCTGCGTCTTCATCCTCGTCGGATTCGAGACCTGCTCAACATGCTCTTTGGAAAGGATCGCTTCAACGTCCATCACGAATGCCACCCCCGAGAGAGCTATGTGCGGGAGAAGACGTCGCGACGCTATCGCGAACTGCCTTGCCGCCAAATAGTTACGGAGATCGCCTACCATGATCATCTGCACAGCACCACGCCGCCGCCACCAAAGCCATCACCTCTTGAGATGAAGGCTCAAATCCGGGATTGTGAACGTCGTGGCTGTACTCGCAACAGCTGCGTCGGACCCATCCGCGTTGGCGTCATCGATGTGCCAGTCGAGATCGCATCGATTGACGGCATCGTGATCATCACCGGCCTCATGTGACCACCTCAACCCCGACAATGATGTCGGGGTTTTACTTGGCTACCTGTCATATTCGCATACCGCCTATGCTATAATTTCAGCTAAGATGCAGATCGCTTCGATCAAAGCCTATCAGGTATTGGACTCGCGCGGTGAGCCAACTATTCGTGTACGTATGGAGTCCGACTCTGGCAATCACGCCCGCTTTGATGCACCCAGCTCGCTGTCAGTCGGTTCGCGTGAAGCCAAAGAGCGGCGAGATAATGGGCCAGCTTTTGGTGGCAATGGTGTCACCGGTAATATAAACGCCATTACAAATATCATCGCCCCGAAATTTATCGGCTATCCCCTTGGACATCAAGCAGACTTCGACGCCCTGATCTCAGCACTCGATGGAACACCCGATAAGTCAAACCTCGGTAGCAACACATTAGCTGCCGTCAGTGGTGCCTACTTCTTACTGTCTTGCTACGAACGAGAGCGCGAAGTCTGGCAAGTCACAGCTGACATACTCGGTACTACCCCCGATATGCCACGCATATTTGCCAATATGGTTTCTGGTGGTGCCCATGCTCCAGGACTTGATGTCCAGGAATTCATGATCGTGCCACGCACTAATGATGTCTCGGCGTCGGTCGAGCTGATCTATGGAATGCACCGCACCGCTCGACAAATCTTTCGATCGCTCTATGGGCCGACCGTTGATCTCGTCGCTGAAGAGGGCTCGATGGCACCGACTGGTATCACGACCGAAACGGTACTCGAAGCCTTCGAGCAGCTCAGTCGTCGTAATAATAATGCCTATCAGATAGCCCTCGATATGGCGGCCTATAATCTCTTCCACGAAGGTAGCTACACGCTCGCCGGTCAACAGCTCTCGATGCAGCAACTTGGCGCAGTCTACATGCAATGGGACCAGCGTTTCCCGCTGCTGGCGATCGAGGATCCATTTGCTGAAAATGACATCGATGGCTTGAAGTATCTCCTCACGCAACCCAGTCGGAAATTTATGGCAATCGGTGATGCTGTAACTGCTACTTCCGCTGAACGCATACAAGAACTTGGGGCGTCGCGACTACTAGGCGGTGCTGTCATTAAACTCGATCAAGCGGGTACGGTGACTGAGATGTTTGACGCTATGCGATCAGCCTTGCAGTCTGGCATCAAGCTCATCATCGCCCATCGTTCAGGCGAAACAAATGACACTTACCTCGCCGATATCGCCTTTGGCTGCGGGGCATTTGGCGTGAAAATCGGAGCACCCATGCGGGGTGAACGCGTCGCCAAATACAACCGCCTTATCGAAATCGCAGCCGATACCACACCGCCGAAGCAAACTGGGAATCCTCAGCAAGCCATCGCCACACCAGGCTTCATGACTGCTCCACCAGTCGCTACACCACCCCCAGGAGT
>CAZDEK010000080.1:0-2655 GCA_964504625.1 uncultured Candidatus Saccharibacteria bacterium | reverse complement strand
TGAGGCGATTAGGCTATGGATATTGGTCTTAGTGTGAAGGCTATGATTGGAAGGGGTTATAGTGGTTGTCGAGTGACTGGTAGCGGTCGTCGTCGTGGTCGTGGTTGTAAAAAATTCTAAATGTAATGTGCATGACCAAATTAGAGAAACTACTAAGCGGACTGCTGATTGTGTTAGTTGCATTTAGCGTAACGTTTTACCACAGTGAATCCATAGCATACGGAGTTTATGAGCATGAGTAATATAGAAGACAAATACGAAGCTCAGGTTTACCAGGTATGGTCTACAGCGAGTAAGTTGTTTTTGGATATAAACCAAGATCCAATGGCTTATAGACACTTCTATAAAGACTTAGAGGACATATCTAGCTTTATAGCTAAATCCATGACCGCTATTAAAAACGTCGAATCCTTAAATGTTTCATTGGTGGGTATGTGATGACTAAAGACCCCAGCCGTATCGCTTTTGAGGAATGGTCACAGTTAGGAAGTGAGCCATTAGATTTGACATGCGTTAATGATATTTACGCTGCCGATAGCACTTATAATGCTTGGGTAGGTTGGCAAGCCGCACTTGCGTACAGAGATAACCAAACCTTAGGAGTGACTGAGAATGAGTGATAAAGTGATTTCATTTTCCAAAGAACGACTATCCAAAATGGGTAAGACAGGAGAGCCGAACTTCATTAGTTGTGCTAAATGCCAAGCAGATACCTGGGGCGTTGGTGTTATGTCAGATGGAACCAAGCCATTCATTTACGCAATTGTTTGCATCTCTCCGCAATGCTTTGGTAATACCTGTTACACGGTTGAGAATGGAATACTAGAGGAAGGTGCAAAGTTATGACCCATCTTAAAAAGGCTGTGGAGGGGTTGAAGTATGGGCTAATAGGCTGCCCATTCTGCAATAAAGAACCAGTGATTAGAAAAAAAGAGAGCTATCATTGCGGGGCAGCTAGTGGCTACAAAAAGACATTCCGCTCATATTGGGTAGAGTGCAAGTGCGGATGTAAAACATGCGGATTTAAAACCGCGCAAGGAGCAAAAGATTTCTGGAACACCCGTGTAAGCACCCCACAGCCGTCAGAGGGCGTGGATGAGGCTGTTTTAGAAGACATGATTAGAGATAGTCTTGAATCTCTTAGGGATATTTGCCCTAATCCTGTTACTTGCTCTAAACAAGTTATTAGAGTAATCCGCCCCTACCTACGCACCCCACAGCCTACGGCAGAGCAAGAGGGTGGGGAGAAGTGATGAGGGTGTTGGATTTGTTCAGTGGCATAGGAATGTATGCGGTCGGAGCTGAGCAAGCAGGGCATAATGTAATAGGATTTTGTGAAAAAGATTTATGGGAACAAGTAGAAAAAGCTGTCCTAAATGGCTTATAATAAACCAGCGATAAGGATGGGTGAATGAATATAATAATAGTAATATTTGATAATGGTTGCCAATGCGTTGCTTTCGATTATGGGTATATAGAATATTTAGGGAAAAAATATCGTTTAGTTTCACCGTATACAGACAATAGGACTAAGCATTGGCTAGACGATAAAACTAAAATAATCCCTATTTCACATTATTCAAAGCCACTACTTTTCTGACCCAATCCTGGCAGGCTAGTGCGATATTGGCATTGGATTCTCCATCACTACCGAGACTGAGGACAGCCCCAGCATCAATAGTGCCTGATCCAGGAGTCCCTGTTTCGGTGGCTCCATTACCGCTGCTGGCACGGACGGTAACTGGCATGCAGTTGGTGGCGCGCTTACGCAGCTCGTTAGTTGCAGCATTATAGCGAGCACGCAGGCTGTTTTCACGTATCTTTGCAGCATTATCGACCTCACTGGCTATGCCTTTGTTTCTCTCGCATTGCTCTGTCAGCGCTTCTGCTTGGAGTCTGAGCTTTCGCTCAAGAACGTGTTCATCATAGATTCCCCTACCCCAACTGCCAATCGCAATCCCACCCACCACAAGAGCCAGAATGCCGAGGAGACGGGAATAACTACCTACCGCGCTTATTATGCTGAATATTCCCACGATTCCTCCTAGATTTTGTTTCTACACTCACTTCTTCGACATTATCTACATGCATAGAAGGACGTTGACGGCCTACTGCATCACCGAACTTGCCACCCACATATCCACCAACAAATGCGCCTAAATACCAACCCATCATTCCCTCAGATGGTTTTTCAACTAGCACATAAGTAGAAGGTATAAAAGCAAGCAACATAGTAAGCCGAGTCATGCTCAGGCGACCGTCATCACCTTCCCAAAATTCAATGCAGCGCTTACAATTCCATTGCATCAATCTATCTCCAGGTGTCCAGGGTCGTATGGATGCTTCCAGCGCCCGCCCCAAGTTAGCCCTAATGATTCACCTATCTCGCCAGCTTCTAGGTATCTGTCATCGCTACCATTGCCAATATAAGCCCCATCATCAAACACACCGAAATCAAAGGCTTTTGCAGCTGGTTTACCGTCTATAGTATAGCAGTGTTTGCTCTGTTTGCCACGCAGATTAGTAACCATACGCCCAGGTTTGGTACGACCTTGGGCGAATATATCATCTTGTTCTTGTGGGGTGCGATAGGTAAAAGTAATTTTAACATCTAAATCTATAATATTTTATACTTTAGATAATAATGAATATATT
>CAZDEK010000079.1:0-2931 GCA_964504625.1 uncultured Candidatus Saccharibacteria bacterium | reverse complement strand
ATATCGAGAATGAGCGGGATGTCCGGATAGCGCCCAACCAAGTAAGCCATGATATCCTTCAGGGCCAAGAACCCTTGAAGCCCTCGCTCAAGGAAGAAGGCCCAGTTTGGCTTGTAGGCGCAGACAACGTCATGTGTTGCATCGACGATGGACTGCAGGTAATTGAAGATAATCTCGCGATCACCTGGATAGGGCCTACTCTCCATCCAACCAAGCGGCAAGATTTTCATCATGTCTGGATCCAGTCCGACACAGACGAACTTATCAAAGTCCCACTGCACTTGCAGTCGCTCGTAGAACCGCCCCATGACGGTCTCCTTTCTTGCAAAAAGGTGCTGGAGCTAGTGTAGCGAGTTATTCTGAAGGCGCAAAGCTTAAGCGCTGACGCGTTCGAGCACGTCGTCAGGGATGTCGAAATTGGCCGTCACACTCGACACATCGTCCAAATCATCGAGGGCCCCGACAAGTTTCATGATGCTGGCGGCCTTACCCTCGTCTTCAATGTGGACCGTCTGATTTGGCACCAGCTCCACATCGGCCGAATCGACATTATCTTCGCCCAACACGTCGCGCACCCGCTCGAGCTCCGCAGGTGCAGTGTAGACCACGAGCTGATCACCCGAATCATCGATATCAGCAGCACCAGCCTCAATGGCGGCCAAGCTCAGTTCATTTTTGTCAGCCTCAGGTTTGCAGAGAATGACACCCTTCTTATCAAACATATAGGCTACCGATCCGGTTGAGCCAAGGTTGCCACCAAACTTACTAAACGTACTCTTGACTTCGGCAGCCGTGCGATTACGATTGTCAGTCAAGGCATTCACCATGACGGCGACTCCATTGGTGCCATAACCCTCATAGACAAGTTCCTCGAGTTGTGCGCCTCCAGCAGTACCGGCACCACGCGCTATCGAGCGCTCGATATTCGCCGCCGGCATGTTATTCTGTTTGGCTTTCTGAATCGCTAAGCGCAAACGGAAATTCGTGTCAGGATCGCCACCATCACGCGCTGCCAGTGCGATCTCATTACCTAGCTTCGTAAATATCTTACCGCGCTTAGCATCGGCCGCACCCTTTTTATGCTTAATGGAATGCCACTTGCTATGTCCACTCATATCTGTAGATTATACCTTTTTCGGCTTTGTGAGGGAATGCCGACGCAAACCGAGTACGACGATTGTAGCCAAGACAATATAGGCACACGCCAGACTAAGTGTATCCAGTCGAAGATTAAGACTTGCTGATGGCAGGTGTGCGAGCCAATGGATGAGCCCAAGCACACCGGAGATCCCAGCACTGATGGGTTGAGCGAGAGCTGGAGCTAATGCGGGCACAAAGATACCAAATGCGGCCGCAGCAAATGCGCCAAGCATGACGAGAGGAATGAGCGGTAACACCAACAAATTTGCTAACGGCGCAATAAGCGAAAAACTCCCAAACACATGCATGATGAGCGGTGCCGTCGCGAGGTGAGCCGCCAGTGCGACAACAAATATCTCAACGAGCCATCGCGGGCGGACTGGCTTGCGCGGTAGTAAAGCCGGCGCCAACAGCACAACCCCAGCCAATGCCAAGACTGATAATTGCCAACCCAGATCACTATATACATATCCCGGACTCCAGGCCGTCATGACTAGCACTGTTGCGAGTAGTGCCACGCGCAGATCAAGCTCACGGCGGGTCATGCCGATAAGTATGACTAGACTCACCATCACTGCGGCGCGAATAACCGTAGCCGGCATACCAGTCATAATCACGAAAAAGCCGATCACGCCAAGAGCAATAATTACTGTCGGCCATGTCCGTCGCTTCCAAAAGATCAATGCCACCGTCACGATTATAGTCAGGTTATAGCCCGACACCGCAAGAATATGGGTCAGTCCAGTGGCCTGCGTATCCGCCTGCACGTCAGACGGCAATAGTGAACGTTGACCAAACAGTACACCTTGTGCGAAGGCAGCTGGCAATCTCGCCAAAGCATGTTCTAGCCCTCGATCAATGAGCGTCTTCACGCGAATCGGATAGGGCTGTACCGGATTGAGAATCGCTACATCAGCATACCAAATCTGCGAATCAGCCTTGCCAAGAGCACGCCCGACTTTGCCCTGCACACGCACTATCTGCCCCTCGTGTGGTACGCCAACGATTGATTTTACTTTCAATAAACCACTAACTGCTTGCCCGCTCACGTGCACATCATCCATAAAGAACTCATACAGTCGGTCATCATTCCAGTGTGGTTCACCGCTCACTCTCCCCGTGGCCTCAATCTTTACGCCCTGGAAGTCACTCACCGATAGGGCTTGCTGACTCGCCCAATACAATTGCCCCCGCAACAATCCAGCTGTCAGTGCGAGCACGAACCAAGCCACATAGCCAATGCGAGAATGCACACCGACAATCAATACGCCAGCAAATAGCACCAATGCGACGATCGATGCAGTCGACAAATGTGTCGCATACTGCGCCGCCACAGACAGGCCGACAAGCCAGCCAATAACAACTACCGTAATCTGATATGTTCGCTTCATGTCCGGCCTATGCTACCGTAGCATTTGTTGCTCAGCCAAGCATGGAGCAGTTTCGTTATTGCATCGAGCCGGAAGTCAGTGCCTTGAGCAGCATTGGGACCGCTTCGATCGGGTTATTCCCCACTTCGCTCACGCCTACCAATCTTAGTACCAACCACGCTATCAGAATAAGCCACGCCACCATAGCGATAATCGCAAGCGGCCAGAATAGCCACGGGGGAATGCGCCGATACGGATGCATACTTTGTCTCATTGTAGCATGAGCGGCTTAAGATAGGCCTCCACCCAGATTCACAGATTGACTTATGGCCCATTTTCAGGTTAAATGAATGAGCAATTTTCGCTCGGGCCCATAGCTCAGTTGGTTAGAGCGACAGCCTTTTAAGCTGTGCGTCCTGGG
>CAZDEK010000078.1:0-2975 GCA_964504625.1 uncultured Candidatus Saccharibacteria bacterium | reverse complement strand
CCTTAAAAGCAGAGATCGCCATCACGAGACTCTTACCACTATAGACCGGTACGCCCCATTTCACTGACTCCTGCAGCTCCGGTGCTGTCTCATGGATAATTTGCCGGACTGCATGCAGCCGCTCACTGCGCCAGTCATCTAGACCGCTCAGAAATTCATCAACCGTGGCATCTCGATTCATGCCCGTAGTCTACCAGACCTGATGAGCACGTCGCATATCAGCATGCATGACGATATGCACGATGAGTGCCCATGCAAAGCTGATGCACCAGGCGCCTATGACATCTGAGGGATAGTGCACTCCCAGATACATTCGGCTCATGCCGACCACAACCGTCAACACGAATCCTGCAGCTATCGCCCACCAACGCCAGCGGGTCGGCCAGGTGATGGCAATGAGCGCAAATGCTAGTGCGCTTGAAGCCATACTGTGTCCACTTGGGAATGAGTAACTTGATTCATGCACCAAAGCTTGCCATAGGCTAGGACGTGCACGCTGAAAACTAATCTTCAAGAGATAGTTCATGACGGCCGCACCGCCTGCCGTCACCAGCAACTGAACAGCATCGCGTCGTCGACGCTTCAGCCACAGCATAAAGGCAATCAGAAATGTCACCAACCCAATCACCAATGTATCTCCGAAGTGAGTAACGGTCAGCACAAACTGATTAAGTGTAGGGCTGGACATAGCATGAAGAGCTTGCATAATAGTCACATCTAACCCAATTGGCTTGCGCTCCAACACCTCTTCAGACAGTTTGGCAAACAGCGCCAAGGGGATAAAAAATGCCAGCCCGATTCCTAAGAGTACCCATAGTCGCTGTGACTCGGCGGGTTTTTGTGGCTTGAGTACTTCGCGTCCCATTCACTCTATTGTACGCCAACGCCAAACAGGCCAGTCCCTCCCACAAAAAAAGAGGTAATTATCCAGATTACGCATCAGGGATATGGCGGGAAATCTCGCAGCCAAACCCAAATACCAAGTGTACGCTAGAAACTGTCAATTGCAAGGAGGAGTCATGGATGATTGGTATCATTATGCACCAAAACGCAAACCACAAGTGCTTACCAAAGCAATCCTTCTCATAGCGGCTTTGCTGGCGGCAGCCGGTATGTATATCGCAAATATACAAGCCGCTCGCTCGTTACGTAGCGATAGCGGAAGCGATACCATACATCGTATGCAAGACAGCTTTCGGCTGGATCAAGCAGGCTTCTAGCCTATCTCATAAGATTGCCAAACGGCTCCGTATCTGGTAGCATAATCCAGTTTACGGGGTGTGGCGCAGTTGGCTAGCGCGCCTGCTTTGGGAGCAGGAGGCCGGAGGTTCGAGTCCTCTCACCCCGACCACACGCAAGAGTTCGGCGATGCATGTCGGACTTTTTTTATGCTGGCCATACATCGTTCGTCCACCGACACCATTTCTCCTGCCCGATCTCACCTATAGGAAAGGCAATTATGACAGTTCTTCGGGGGTACACCTATGGCCCCATCAACTGCGGACACTGCGGCACCAACTACATCATGATCGAGTCAACCGACAACCCAGACGAGGTTCGACTGAGCTGCTGGGAGGGCCATTCTGCCATCGCGCCGATCAATCATCCCAGGATCCAATCTGCTCTCCGAACACACAACACCGACTCAGAATCCTAAGTGATCTCTCAAATCAGTTACGAATCTTGGCCTACGATTCCGTGGGCCGTTTTTTATTCGCCACGAACCTCACGCCCGGGTACAATAAGCATATGCGCTATACTACGCAGCTCCATACCACACCCTCTCGTCATCCGCATAAACGGCATGTCCTGCAGTATCATCGAACCAGTTCAATTATCAGTATTCTAGCCTTTGGCGTTGTTGGCAGTATTCTTATTATATTTACTCGTCAAATGAATCTAGACGCCAATGCCTTATTGGTTGGTTTCGGTGCCAGCTTCATCCGTGTCACCATCGCCTACATTCTCAGTCTGATCATTGCCGTCATTCTTGCTTTACTCATTACTGCTAACACGAAGGTCGAAGCCGTTCTGCTCCCTATCTTCGATGTCTTACAGAGCTTTCCGAGCTTCGCCCTGTTCCCTATCCTTGTAGCCGCCTTGGCAAAAGCGCCCGAAGCAGTCATCATCTCCGTACTGACGATTAGTATCATTTGGCCGATCCTCTTTACTATCATCGGCGCAATGAAAAACCGTCGTCAGGATCTAGAAGAAGCCGCCACCATCTATGGAGCAACTGGCTGGAAACGACTCCGCTATTTCACCATGCCATCCCTGTATCCCTCCATCATTACCGGCTCAATCGTCGGCTGGGGTGAAGGTTGGGAATTTATCATCGGTGCTGAGCTGCTGGTGAGCGTCAACTACGGCATAGGTCATTACCTTGGCATATTAGGCGAAAGCAAGGAGAACGGCTTGCTCGCCCTAGGCATCTTTATCCTTATGGTTTTCCTCTTTATTCTGAATAAATTTATCTGGTTACCACTGTTACATAGCGCCACACAATATCAGAGCGATAGCTAGCAATGAAACGCACCGCCAGTCATCGCCTCCTCACCGCCGAGCACATTTCGAAGTCTTTTCTCGATGATAAGCTGCATCCGATCATTACCCTGTCTGACATCAACCTCGACGTCAGTGAAGGAGAATTCGTGTGCTTGGTAGGCCCCTCAGGCTGCGGCAAATCAACCCTTTTGCGTATCATCGCTGGATTGATGCACGCCGATGAAGGCACTATCGAGCGACTGCCGAGCGCCAAACAAGCTATGGTCTTCCAAAACGCAGCTATCTTTCCCTGGCTCTCTGTATGGGACAACATCGACTTCGGCCTGAAGATGGAGGGGGTCAAACCTAATGTTCGTAAACGCATTATCGAGCGCGAAATACATCATATGGGTCTCGAAAAAGCCATCCATAACCATCCTAAAGAACTTTCTGGGGGCATGAAGCAGCGTGTTGGTATCGCTCGAGCACTG
>CAZDEK010000077.1:0-3052 GCA_964504625.1 uncultured Candidatus Saccharibacteria bacterium | reverse complement strand
GTTCACACTTAATCTGTTGTGTTTGAATAAAAATCAGTATCAATTCCAGGGTAAACGGAATGTCTTTATTGTTGGCCTTTTTCGAGAGATGTGCAAGTTTTAGAGATTTTTTGGCCTATACGGATATTTTTTGTCTAACTGTTCGGCGAGCCAGGGGCCAATATCATCACGCATCTACTCGAAATCTGCCTCGTCTTCGGCTGAAAAGAGTGCTTGCGTGAGAGCGCGCCGCATATCTGGCTCTTTCTCCGGATAGTGTTTTGAAAAAAGTTCGTAGCAAGGATAGAGATCACGTGTGTAAGTCTGCTCGTCTTCCATGACCAGCTCCATACCAGCGCGTAAGATCTGCTTACCGAGCCATTTGGTTTTATGCCTGAGGGGCTCATTCGGATTCGTGAAGTAATCAGGACGGATATGTTCCTCAAATTTCCAACGCGCGATAAGAGCCTCGCGACCCGGTTTCACTTTTGGCAGCTGATCCGAAATATCCTCGCCGGCAGCGCAAGCTGAGAGCGTCTTAATGAGAAAAGCTCGGACTTTTTGCTCACCATGGAGGACTGAATCAACCGAAGCTTGGCCGAAGTCCACACCCATCACAAACGGATACTTGTCTCGCAGCTCAGCGGCAAATTGACGTCGCCACGACCAATCAACTTCTTTCGGGTCTCCGTGCAACAGTACAAGGCCGTCAATATCGGATACACCCTCAACAGCAGTGCCACGCACGAGAGAGCCACGAATATACAGGCTGTGAAAATTATATCCCAGTTCGGATTGAAACTTTTCGACCAGTTCGCCTACAGGCTTATCCCAAGGTGCACTGATATTCTCCATAGACGACTCCCTTACGAGATAGCCTTCGCTATCTGTATGCAGCACTTTGCCGATCTGTAAGATTTTATGTTCGCTTAAATCTGGTCTAGCTTCAGGTATATGATTGTGTACTTCACTACCACTTTCTGATTGATTCATGAGCTATTCTTTCGGCTTGGTGATATTCGGCTCGCGGTCGTACGTGGGGATGACGTACTTGCCTGGCTCAGCGCTTTTCAGCTTCTGAAGGCCATCGATGATCCAATCCTCATCTAAACCAGCGGCGATCGGTAAGCGGTGTGAGTACGCTAGAGCATTCGCTACTGTCGCGCCAATGCGTAACCCCGTAAATGAACCTGAACCGGAAAAGACAATGATCCCGGCGAGTTGATCCGTGGAACTTTCATGAGCAGCGAGAAAAGTTTGTATCTTTGCGACGAGCGTCGCGGCGAGCGTACGATGGGCTTCCCAGCGCTCTTCGGCTATCATCGTACCATCTGCTGAGAGCAACTGTAATTGCGCTTCTGGTTGATCGGTCCTCAGAGTAAGGATCATTGCTGCTTCTCCAGTTTATCCGAATTTTGAGCCAGTCTTTCCTGTGTAGATTCACCCATCCCACGAAACTCGTAACGCCGTGTTGTTTCGTCGATGAAATGGGCCTCGACCAAAAATCGATCGTCAGCCAAATGCTCACGCCAGCGGTCGGCCCATTCGATCACGATGATCGCATCACCAGCTATAATCACTTCGCGCATTTCTGCTAGTAAAATCTCATCCTCACCCAGTCGATAGAGATCGTAATGCTCAAGATAGCCACCCGATGGTATCTCATACGTACGCTGTATATTATACGTTGGACTTGTCACGATCTGCTCGATGCCCAGACCTTTCGCCAGGCCTTTGATGAATGTCGTCTTGCCACCACCCAGATCACCGACGAACTCGATGATATCACCCGGTTTTACCAGCTCGGCAAACTTAGCGCCGAGCGCTAAGCTTTGCTCTGAGCTTCGTGAGATAACTGATAATTTCTGGTCGATACTCATATACTGCATATCCTACCGCGACAGTACTCAATCCGGCTAGCACCCAAGGCCATGGCACCGTTGTGGAACCTTCGTCCGATATACCATCGACGGACTTCGCATCTTTGGCGGCTGCGGCCTTGGCGAGTGAAGGGGTTTTTGTCTTTGCCCCCGTGGCCTTGTTTGTGCTGGTCGACTTTAGGCGTGAAGTGCTCGTTTTCTTTGTGGTAGTGACTGACTCGCTCTGCTCGGAGCTCAAAGCTGCATTCGGGCTACCAGGCGTTGGAGCCTCCAGCCAGCCCCAGCCACTAGGTGTAGCACCAAAGGCTTTGCCAGGTTTCGCCTTACCAAAGTTTGGCGTAGTCATGAGTACTGTGCCCGACGGGCTCACTAGGCTCACCGTATCGCCAGTATTATTGAGTGACAATTTTGTCTGCAGGGCATAGAGTGCAAGATAGGCACCGGGGGCAATATTACCACTCAGCTTTGCCGCGTGACCACTAGTATCAACCAGCTTCCAGCCCGACAAATTCACAGTTGTAGCTCCGCCGTTATACAGCTCGACAAACTCATCCTTGGAATCAGTTTGTGGACTCACCGGGTCGGGAAAAAGCTCGGTAATCTCAAGTTGATCAGATTCATCGCCGCCCGCCTCCGAGAGTGTAGACTGTGGCGTGTTAGCGCCAGCTGTGGAGGTACTATCTACCCTGATTACCTGAAAGTCCACAGCATTATTGTCAGTATCCTGACAGTTTCTCGACGCATCGTCGCAAATCCGCGCCAAAGCCTCCCCGGCTTTCGGGACAGATGCCGCCTTAGCTTCGGGCGCATCGGCATTACCCCATGCAACTTGATCAATAACGACACCATCAGCGTCAACAAGACGTACGTTTCCGGCCGACTGAGCCATGCCACTCTTCCAGGCAAAGTCATGTGGTCGCGTCACGGCAAATACCGCATCGGCATACGAAGAGAGCTGATGGCTATCAACCACATTGGCTTTAGCTATCCAACTCTTGCCGGTGGCAGATTTGTATTCGATCGAAATACCCTTAAGATCCACAGACTCGGCACCGACATTTGTAATAATCACATATTCATCACTTGCCGAGCTAGCAGAGCCCATAAACACCTCGGTAATCTTCAGCTTTGAAGCTAAGGCGCCAGTTTCGGCATAAACTACCATTGGCATGAGCCCGATGGCTACAGCAACT
>CAZDEK010000076.1:0-3096 GCA_964504625.1 uncultured Candidatus Saccharibacteria bacterium | reverse complement strand
CCGCTAAGAGTGGCTATATGACGAACCTCGCTGGGCAAACTAGCCTGACGCCATCGACACCGACTTCGACAGGAGTAACGAGCACAACGAACCCTGGGCTAACTTCTACCACAGTACCTCCGCCGCCACCGCCACCAACACCGATCACAGATGGCACACCGCCAACAGCTCCGGGCAAAATCGTGCGTGGCTTTGGTTTTGATCCAGTCGCTTTCAGCTATTACATTGATCTGTCCTGGCCAGCTTCTACCGATAACGTCGGTGTGACTCGCTACATCGTCAAGCGTAATGGTAGTGAAATGGGCAAACCCACGACCCTGGGCTTTCGCGATTATCGCTTAAGTCCAAACGTAGTCTTTAACTATGAAGTTGTGGCGCAGGATGCAGCCGGCAATACCTCTCCAGCTTCGAAAATCTCAGCTGTCGGACGCTGCTTCCTAATCTGGTGTTGGCTTGAGTAGCCAGGGGTCGTAGTGGGGGCAAGACGTCGATCACAATCGGTTTGGCAACGTGCTATCAGGTGGATGCGGTGTCATCCATATTGGACGGCGTATGTCGTGGGCTTCGCCTATTTTACGGGTGTGATCTCATGGATGTTCACCATCAAGACGGCTGAAATCGCTCAGGGTTTTGCCGTCAAGCTCGTGGCGCTGTCGGCAGGCGTGATCATGATTAGTAGTTTCGCCTTGGGCTTTGTACTGTTTGTCTGGATGATGCGTCGTTTGCAAGTTAAGCTGACAGACTCGCGAGCGCTCTGGCTGGTGCCTATGCTCTGGGTGGTGAGCGAGTATTTGCGAGCGATCATTTTTTCGATTGTGAGTCTCGGCCCCGATGGCCGTATTGGTCCATACTGGACTTTTGGCCATGTAGGATACTACCTGGCAGCCACACCCTTGGCGTTCATCGCGCGTTTTGGGGGTCTCTATCTTCTGAGCTTTACAGTAGTTTGTCTCGGCGTGGCGATATATCAAAGCTGGAAGTCGCGACGAGCTTGGCCACTTCTGCCGGTATTGGTAGTGATTCTTGGTGTGGCAGCGCTCGGATATGTGAGTTATGCAAATCCGATTGGTAAATCAATCACGGTCGGCGCAGTTCGCTATGCTAATCGCGAGGGTCCAACCACCGAATCTCAGCAGGATTATCAGATTTTCGCCAGCGCGCCTCGTCATCAACTCGATGTGCTAGTCTTACCAGAGTATTCCCATTTTTTTGAAAGTACTGTAGACCAAGACCGGGCGATCATACAGCCGCTCATGAAACAGCCTGATAGTCCGGTAATCCATAGTGCGCGGGAGGCAACCGAAGGCCTCGGGCACAATATGCTGACCTTTCACACCGCTGAGGGGCGTGTCATAAATCAGCAGAAGAAATGGTTTGTGGTGCCAGCGGGTGAGTATGTGCCATACATTTACCAGGTAGTTTTGGCCTACGCTGGTCAGGAACGATTGTTGTTAAATTTTAACGCCCAGAAAAGTGTGAACCGTGGAGAACAGATTGAGCGACCCGTTAGTATTGGTGGGGTGCGCTATGGTTCGCATGCTTGTTCAGGTGTGATTGCACCCGACTTCTATAACCAGCTCGCCCAGCAGGGCTCAGATATCTTCACGAACTCAGCTGCACTCGACACCATGGGCATTTCGCCACTCTTTCATCTCGAGGCATTGCAGATGAATCGCTTAGCAGCCATTGCGCACGCCAAGCCGTTTGTGCAGTCCGCTAAGGGTGGCCCGACCTACATCCTCGATTATAATGGTGCGGTGATTCGCTATTCGAGCGCTTCTGAGGGAGCGTTGATCGTGGCTGATGTGCAGACTCATGGTGGTAAGACTCTCTACGGCTGGCTCGGTGACTGGATCGTCTACGTGTCTCTGGCGGTGACGATATATCTGCTGGCAATGACATATCGCACTCATAAAGGCACCAAGCAGGGGAAGAAAAAATAATGTCGAAAATAGCTCGAAGCAGGCAAAAACAGTCTGTCACTCGTTCCTAATTACGGCGCCCGGTTAGATTCAATATCTGGGTATTTGTCGTGATCGCCTTGATTTTATCACTGGTCGGCTATTTGGTTGTTCGTTTGTCCCACGCAGCTGCCTATGATGGGTGGCAGCGCCTCCGCATTGTGCAGGTGGCTCAAGGTGAGCTTGGACAGACCGAGTTTTCTCCCCGGGTGTTGCAATATACCGAGGGTAATCGCGAGAGCTGGTGCGCGGATTTTGTCAGCTGGGTGTATGCAACGGCTGGCTATCCATTTGTAACAACGGCAAGTGGTGGCCGGAGTTTTTGGCGCATTTCAGTGGTGTGGCAGAAATACGCAGGGGTACCAAATCTGCGGGATTATTTTCAGTCACAAGGTGCTTGGCAGGCAGGTGGACCAGGATCGAGCTACAATCCGGGCCCGGGTGATGTGATTATATTTGGCGATACGACGGAGCACACCGGAATTGTTGAGAAAGTTGATTATCCAGCAAATAAGGATCCTGTGATCACCACAATCGAGGGAAATACTGGCGGGGGAAATCCGAGTGCACCCGGCTATGCTGAAGCTGGGGATCATGTCATGCGTAAAACCTATGGAAAGTTTGATGGAAGAATCTCGGGCTATGGCACTATTATTAATGCCCCTCCTTCGGGTGCGAAGTATAGCTTTTAATAGGTTTGACAGTGACAGCGTTCTCAGCTATTTTTAAGCATAAGCATTATATCTAGGAGCAATCATGCCAGCCAAAACAACCAAAGCCAAACCAAAATCTAACGTTGCCAAAACCAGCTCTGCCGGGGTATTGGCAACCAAGTCGAAGTTTAATTGGAAAATACCAGCCATACTTGCCTTAGTACTCGCTATAGCGCTTGGTTATCTGTATGTTCGCCTGAGTAATGCCTCAGGGACCACGCTGGCAAACTATGCCACGACTTCGATGGGGCAAAATGGAGCTACCACCCAATACAAAAGCGATGGCACCCGCACCTTCGCTGGGCCGGGCGCCCCGATCTTGCGGCTGCAATCGAGCTGGGCAGGCTACCCGCAAGCCGGCAAAGCTTCACAGTTTGAGGTTACATATTTTAGTACGACGGGCGGTAGCGGCAATGGAGCTT
>CAZDEK010000075.1:0-3130 GCA_964504625.1 uncultured Candidatus Saccharibacteria bacterium | reverse complement strand
TTTCGTAGAGGTCGCCACCCAACTCCCCGATTACCATTTTCTCTGGATTGGGGGCACACCATTTGGTAATCTCGGCGAGAAGACTGCGGACATGCAGAAGCTCATGGCAAATACTCCAGACAACGTGACTTTTACTGGAGTCGTAGACCTTCCTACCGCACGCCGACTTTATCACCTTGGCCAGATTTTTTGGCTACCCAGCTACCAAGAAACCTTTGGCCTCGTCGTCATCGAAGCAGCCGCCTGTGGGCTACCAATTATCTTGCGAGATCTGCCAGTGTATCAAGACATATTTACAGCAAAGTATCTTACAGCAGACTCTTATACCGACGCCAAAAACCACATAAGTGATCTTCTCGCATCTAAGTCGCTGTATAAAAAACAACGAGTATTTTCAGAAGAGCTCGCTACCATGTATTCCAGCGAAAAACTCATTCAAGCGTATATAAAACTCTATAGTGAGATGGCTGATACAACGACATGAAGATAGTATTTTTCACGGATTTTTACCGCCCCGATGTCAATGGCGTGTCAGCCGCAGTTGAGCTGACAGCTAGTGGCTTGCGCACCTTAGGTCACCAAGTCTACATCGTAGCACCAGCTGCAGCGAAACCAACACCCGACGACCATCCTGACGTCATCCGACTCCCCTCCACGCCTGGAGTTTGGTACAAAGACATGCGCGACGGCATCATTACGCCAAAATTCGCGAAGCGTATCAAAGAGCTCAACGCGGACATCTACCACTTTCATACCAATGGCGTCACCGGCATCGGCGGTATGCGATTGATGTTCTCGCTCAATATGCCTGCCGTAGCCCACTATCACACTGACTACGAGGAGTATGCAAAAATATATCGCGGTATGTGGGCAGGCATTCTAATGGCGAGCCTGGTTGGCCCTCTCGTCGTAGGCAAACAAGAACACTGGCCCGAATCACTACAAGGCGTGCGTCCACGACGATCACTCAAAGAGTGGAATGATAATATGGTCCGCAACCTAATTCGCTTGTCATACGAGTATTTTGCTACTGTTATCGTGCCGTCTGAGAAAATGAAAACTAAGCTCCAATCATATGGTGTAACTCGGCCGATAGAAGTGTTGCCCACCGGCCTCGATACGAGCGAACTAACCGAGCCAACACCCCATACTGTGCATGAACCATTTGAACTTCTCTATGTGGGTCGGATATCAAGAGAGAAAAACATTGATGTTGTAATTGATACAATAAAAGTACTCAACCAGCGTGGCTGTAACTGTCATCTCACACTCGTTGGGCCAGGCCCGCATTATCTGACCACCATCCGACACCGCATTCGAGATGAAGGCTTAAACCGATACATTACAGTTACCGGCGGAGTACCGCGTAAACGCGCCTTAAGCTATTACGCCCAAGCTGATGCCTTTGTTTTTCCATCGCTCACCGACACCCAAGCATTAGTTCTGAATGAGGCCGCCTACTCTGGTCTTCCATTGATCTTCTCCGATCCAGAAATTTCACCCTACATTGCTCAAGACAAACACACTGGACTACTAGTACAAGCCGATAGCACGAGTTATGCGGATGCCATAGAGTACCTCACGCATCATCCCCGAATTGCCGCACGGCTCGGCCGCACAGCCCAAGCCAGAGCCTCTCAGCTCACTATTGCTCATCAGGCAAAACTCCTTGAGAAGATCTATCAACAAGCCATAAAGCACCACGTATCATATGAAGAGACCGTATAACGTTCTCGTCCTGAGCTCTTCTTTCGGGCAAGGCCATATGGCAACTGCACGAGCTCTTCAATCAGCGGCGAAAGATAATCCTGGTCTCAATATACAACTTGAGATAATCGACTTCTCAAAAGAGGTGAACCAACTTTTTGATCAGACTTCAAAGCGGTTGTATGAATTCCATACTAAGCATGTCCCTGCCCTATATAAAATGATGTACATCTCGACAGATATTAGTCACACGCCAATTCGATTAGCAAATATATTAAACTACCCTTTTCGCCAAAGTCACCTTTCTAAATTATTACGACAGCACCAACCCGATCTGATCATTTCAAACTATCCGATTTGGCAGTACCTTGGCTATCAAATTTCGAAGAAGATATTTCCTGATGTAGAATTCGCTACATTAATTACTGATTCAATTACTGTCCACTCCTCGTGGACAATGCCTGATAGTGATTTATATTTCGTCGCGAATACACAAACAGCACGTAGCCTACATGCATTGGGCGTCGCTTCGAGAAAAATTCAAACTCTCGGCTATCCTGTGCATAGCACTTTCGCAGCTGCCAATTTTTCAAGTGTGGCAGTCAAAGCAAAATACGGATTGCGTCCTAACAGTGAATACATTCTCATGAGTGCGAGCGCTCTTCGAGCCGGCTATGTGCGGCGTGTGGCTCGAGCAGTTTTAGCGGCTCTACCGAATAAAACTCTCATCGTGGTGGCAGGCAGAGATAATGAGCTTTACGAAGCCTTAAAAGACGATGCAATGTGGAAATTACCACATTCTCTCCTGCTAGGCTGGACGAATGATATGCCACAACTACTACGTGGTAGTCAGGCTGTCATAACAAAAGCCGGAGGTTCAACGGTTATGGAATGTATCGCTGCTGAAAAACCACTCATAATCAATAAAATTATCCCCGGTCAAGAAGAGGGCAATGCCGAGTTTGTCCAGATCGCTAGACTTGGCCTCATAGCCACAAAGCCCGCTGAGATCGCCGCCGGTTTACAGACTATCTTCAGTCACTACCAGGAATATGAGCAGCGACTTTCTCAAGAGAGTCGACCGACTGCTGCACACGATATACTCGCATTCATCCAAGCCCGCCTAGACGCAGCGAGCTAATCCCCAAAACGCTTACGTTTTTTGGGGCAGTCCGGTATCATACAAGTAATGGACTCTACGCCTCATTCTCCGCTCAGTGCTAGCGATCTGCACCGGCGCATCTCCACCCCTTCACATGCGTTGCTGACTGACAACGCACCAAACTCGATCACTTCAGAGCTCGATGCGCATCGCAACAGACTCGAACTCAAAACCGACGGCATCCCAACTGAGATGCGTCGCGATTATCTCCATGAATACTATGTACTCATCGCCCCAAAGCGCGCAGGACGCCCATACGAT
>CAZDEK010000074.1:0-3170 GCA_964504625.1 uncultured Candidatus Saccharibacteria bacterium | reverse complement strand
CGTGGGGTCACCATATTAGGATTTGGCGACAACGCAATACGAAACAGCTCATTCACCCCTGGTATCGGGCTGTTTTTTTGTGTTCCACCAACTAAATCTTCGTAAGTTGGTACTGCGTTAAAGATAGCACCAAAAAAGGCTGCTTTTCGAAGCGGATTACGGAGGTGAAGCAGTATATCTGCTAGGTGTTCCACCAAGTATCTTGCATATTGCAACACGACCTTCATATCTACCGTTTCTGCCGATTTATTAGTTTGTTGTTCATCTAGCTTGGTAAGCTGTTTTTCTAGCCCCTCAATATCCTCCTCCATGTACTTAATTGCTGTCTTACTGGTTACGAGCTTCATGCGGTCTACCGCCGCTTTAATCTGCGTTTCGAGTGCCTGGCGTTGCTCAAGAATTTTCTGATCATCCCGGGCGGTCTGAGCTTGTTTCTCAAGCCAGGCTTGTTCAATAGCACTCATAAGTTCGTCTAGCTTCTCAGGGGCGATTTCAAGCCGTCTGACAACATCATCTATAGTTTGCTCGAAGATTGCTTTAGGGACACGGAAGTAGTGACCATCCTTACTGCAGTGGTAGGCTGGGTAATGTTTACCATTTTTACCACGCGAAGCACTGCCAAGTAACATTCTCCTGCACTCCGAACACGCCACCACCTTTTTGTATGGAAACTCAGGATTATGCATATTCTTATTGGCTAGATGTTCTGGTGGTCGTTTGCGGTGCAGCGTTACTACGTCTTGAGCATCAATCTCAATAACGTACTTGCCACGATTAGCCACGTTATATAGCGTGGGTGACACCAAACCCTCAAACTGGGCTTTGACTGGCTTATCGTAGGTCCACTTCTCTTTAATCACACCAGCATAAATTGGGTTATGTACGTAGCGATCAATCATTTTGGCGGTCATTTTGTGCCCACCAATTTGTCTGACAATTTTGGTGCGATCGTATTTATCACGGACATAGTGAATACGAGTCTTAAATCCCAGCCGATTAAGTTCGTCTGCGATCTGGTGGTCACTGTAGGTACCCTCAGCTCTCATCTTAAACAGCCGTATCATATAGCCTGACTCTTCGGGGTGTGGCTGCAAGATAAGACGCTTGCCATTTCTGGTATCAACTTTCTCGCTAATAAATCCATATGGTGGTTGACGCATCCAGTAACCAAGCTGGGTGTAACGGATTTCGGCACCGATCATGCGGCTCATAATGTCACGCATTTCATCCTTAGCTCGCTCCGCCTCTAAGTATTCGGATTTCTGAGTGGGATTAAACTCACTCCAGTAGTATTTGAAGCCAGTGTGTTCCAGCGTATTAACCTGCCGTTTTCCAATCACGCCGTACATGTCCTCAAGGGCAACCCCAAGTTTGGTCAGCTGCCTTTTTAAGGGGGAATAGTAATCACCACCGCCACGGGTAAAGCGGTCGATGGACTTGATGAGCACCACCTCAATGCCTTTGCTTTTGTCCTTGCAGCGGTTAATGACTTCCTGCATGGGCTGATCTTCGTGCGAGGCAGACTCCATCAAGATAACGGTTTCGGTAATAACAATGTTGTGTGTAGCGGCGTGGCGTTCACCTTGCTCACGCTGAGCTTCCGGTGAGTCACCGTCTAGACCCTGTTTGTCAGAGGACACCCGTATGGCAAGCAGTCCGTTGCGAGGTTTATTATTTAAAGACATCTTTTTGCCTTATCACTTTGAGGAAAATACGCCCATTGCGCTGATCTTCAAGTATTTTCTCGACAATTAGATTAGCAAATAACTCAATCCGCTGCTCAGTCGTATATGAAAACGTCTCAACAACCAGCGGTTTCGATTTGTTCCTGCTACCTTTTGGCCTCGACATATACCCTCCATGTCAGTGGCTTGTTAACAATTCAACTAGATAGCGAAGTTAGTTAGTAGGGCGACCCTTGGTAGGCCGTTCTTTGAGCTCTTTATCTATGAGCTGATTTAGTTCTTTATCACCGACACTTTTCAGTGCCTCAAGATACAGTTCTACGAGTGATTGCCCGCGTCCATACGCAACCGCTTTTACACGGTTTCGTATAGCTGGTGGCAGGTCTAGCTGCAAGCGTACTCGTTTTGGCCCTGTCATTAAGGGCTATTATACAACAATAGCCCCTGTGATTCAAGATACGTTGTCTGTCGATTCATCCTGCATGCTTTGATTGGTTTCATACGCTATCATGCGGCGTAGGATGTCTTGCATGTCATCAATAGCTTGTTGCTTTCCTAACGCTTCAAGCTGGCTGGCTTGCTCGTCCCAAATCTTCATATCCGCTTGATTACGCACTACCATACTGTATAGACCCCTGCGGACATACATCATGAATTTCATACTCTAAACCCTCCTTGCTTTAGTTATCTAGTTGAATTGTTAACGAGCCGGTTAAGTTCCTTAACCTTACTTATATACTACTCCATGGATTGGTATATATCAAGTAACTTACGTTGTATTTTTAGACAGACTACATGGAATCCCGATATTCCACCTATTTATCCTTATTTATATCTGTAATCTATTGCTCTTTTTCTCTCTTTCTTATATATAAATATATAGAAATGAAGCGAGTGAGTAGTAGTGAAGAAGATAGATGGTCGATCAGTCATAAAACCAAGTCAAATAGACATATTAGAAGTTCTGTATAAATATCGGTTTGGTAGTCGGCTATTACTTGCTGGGGTCTTACAAGTCAATGACAGTACGTTATACAAAAAGCTGTCGGTGCTTATAAAACATGAGTTAGTGGGCAGTAAACTGGACAACCAATCAAAGATTAAAGTCTTACCAGCAGCCTACTTTCTAACACCCAAGGGCTTACGTTTCTTGGCAAGTCTGCCCAAACATGATTACATTACTAAAAAGGTCATCAAAGCCAGCTACCGTGATAAAGCTTTAAAGGAAACTACCATTAGCCATCACCTAGACGTCTTTTCAGCCGTTGTAGTTCTCAAGTCCCGCTACCCTGAACTCAAAGCTTACTTGCACCGTGACATGAGCCGATTTTCCTACTTTCCCGAGATGCCACCTGATGTCTTTATATCGATCACTCTTAAAGTCACCACTAAGCGTTTCTTTCTTGATGTCGTACCAGTGACCTTAGAAAACCGCCCCTTGTTCCAGCGAGTGTCTGCTTACATGAACTTCTTTGAAGCGTGTGG
>CAZDEK010000073.1:0-3342 GCA_964504625.1 uncultured Candidatus Saccharibacteria bacterium | reverse complement strand
AGGACTTCAACTTCTTTGTCATAGAACTGGGCGAGCTTATCAAGGATCTTCTCCAGCTGACCCGTCTCTTCACCAATAGCTATCATCTCGGGAACGATTGGCGGGAAAACCTTACTACTGCGCAGGGTTTTAGCCAGACTGGCCCCATTTTTCACGTCGCTCGCGGCGGAGCGAACTGCATCTTGCATGACCACATTGGTTAAGGAATCGCTGACTACCTTGAGCGCCTCCAGGACCGGAATACCCGATCCGAGTAGCGAACCAAGCGTGCGGGAAAACCGAGCGATGTTTATTTTCTTAATGACCATCCCAAAAACGGGAATCTTCAGCTCGAAGCGATGAACTACATGGCGGACTTTGGTGTTGTGCTTTACGAGCCGAATCAGAAAATAGATTGCTGCCACAATGCCAAGACCGATCCAGATACCTTGCTGCTGCATGGCGGCCGAGAGATTGAGCAGCAACTTCGTGTTCCAGGGTAGATCGGTATTGATTGAGTCGAAGACGACTTTGAGCTGAGGTACGACTACAATCAGGATGAACACAAGCGCTACAACCATGACAATGAAAATGAGGCCAGGGTAAACCATTGCACCACGTACCTTACTCACAAGGTCGGCGTCCTTTTCCATCTGGTCGGCTAAGCGATTCAGGACTTCATCGAGAATACCGCCCACCTCGCCAGCGTGAACCATCGAGACGTAGACAGGGCTGAAGATCTTGGGGTAGCGAGCTAGCGAGTCGGACAGATTTGAGCCGGCTTCGACTTCTTTGGCGATATCTTGCAGGGCGGCTCGGAGGGCCTTATTCGTTGTTTGCTCCTTGAGCACATTGAGTGGGCGGACGATCGGTATGCCTGAGCCGATCATCGTGGCAAACTGACGTGAGAATATTACCCGTTCTTTGAGGGGGACGCGATTGTGGGGTAAAAAGCTCAGTGCTTTTGCAACTGGTTTGCCCGCGGTACTTGATTCGATGGAGACAGGCGTCAGATCCTTGGCAAACAGGGCGTCAACGACATCCTTTTTGGTCAGAGCGGCTTGTTGGCCACTGATGATGCGACCGGTATGATCGCGAGCTTGGTAGTGGTAGGTTTCCATGTTTGTCTTCTTACCTAGGCCTTATCGTTACTCGCGCGTTACGCGTAACACCTCTTCGACAGTCGTTTGACCTTTGAGTGCCTTGAGGAAGCCGTCCTCTTGCATTGTCACCATGCCTTGTTCGACACCGACTTTTTGGATCTCATCAGCAGTCGCCTTGGAGGTGATCAGTTTGGCGATGGCTGGACTGATGTCGAGCACCTCGTAAATCCCCATCCGACCTGTAAAGCCAGAGTTATCACAAGCCTTGCAGCCAACAGCGTGAAAGAGCACCAACGATTCGGCATTAGTATTGGGTGAAGTCGCGGGTGGCATCTCGTCGAGGTTAGTGGTGGGTTGGATTGGGGCCGTTGTTTCCTTCACGGGGATTTCGGTTATCTTCGTTGATGTGGTGGTCGGTTGAGCGGTGATTTCATCTGCCGGCAGACCGATGAGCGAGTCGTCACCGGTAGTTGAAGGCCGATCGATAATATTGGGATCTTGGGCAATACGGTCAAGAATACTCTTGCGTTCAAGGTCGAGATCCGCTGGCGGCTGGATGACTTTTCGCATTTCGCCGCGCTTGTGTTCTGGCGGCTGCATAGTTGGCGTGGGGGCAGATTGTGCAATTGGCCGAGGAGCTACCACTGGCGAAGGGCTTGGTGTTGGTGCGATAGTCGGTGCTAGGCCTTGTAGGTGCTGTAGGGTGCGCTCGATGTCAAATGTCTTGCGCAACTCATCCAACAGGGCACCGCTTGGGGTGTATGGTGTCTTGCATTTGTCGCAGAGCTTGCGTACCAGCCTTTGGGCAATGACGGTATTGACAGTCGTCGAGATAAGGAAGGGTTCGATATTCATGTCGAGCAAACGAGGCAGGGTAGTGGCGGCGTTGTTCGTGTGCAGTGTCGACAATACAACATGACCGGTCAAGGCGGCTTGGACGGCAAGATTAGCCGTCTCGGAGTCGCGGATCTCACCGACCATGATCACGTTTGGGTCCTGACGCAACAGCGCACGTAACCCATTTGCAAACGTCATTCCGGCCTGTGAGTTGACCTGAGTCTGGTTCACGCCAGGAATACGATACTCGACTGGATCTTCGACAGTGCTGATGTTGACGCTTGGCGTGTTCATAAGGGTGAGCACCGAGTAGAGAGTGGTTGATTTGCCGGCACCAGTCGGGCCAGTGACGAGGATCATGCCATTTGGCTGCTTCATGCCGGCTTTGATTGACTCGAGTGGTTGTCCGGAGAACCCAAGTTCTTCAAGTGTTGCTGCCTTGGTGGACTCATCAAGGATACGCATAACCACTTTCTCACCATCCATAACAGGGAGGGTAGCTACACGGACGGCTACCGTTTTTGAACCGATGCTTGATTTGAAGCGACCGTCCTGAGGTACGCGATGTTCGTCGATTTTGAGATTGGCCAGAATTTTGATACGGCTGACCACAGCAGGGAGAATTTGCTTTGGCAGTGTCATGGATTCGCGCAGGATACCATCGATCCGGTAGCGGATCTGCACAATGCCTTCACGCGGCTCTATGTGGACATCCGAAGCACGACTTTTGACGGCATACTCTAGGATGATATTGACTGTCTTGGCGATTGGGGCGTCTTCGGTGATATCCTGTGCACTCACAGTTTCGGATGTGGTAGCGCTGGTTGTACTAGAGCTCTCCTTGATCGCCTGATTAATTTCGGTATCAAGTCCGGTGCGATATTGGTCAAGGACACTAGCTATATCTCCGGCAGTAGCCACATAGACTTGGATGGTGTTGCCGAGCTGCTTTTCGATCACGTCAACGGCCTGGATATCTTCTGGGTCAGCCATAGCTAGTTGCCAAACATTTTTCTCCTTATCAACACCAAAGAGAACTGCTTGGTAGCGTTTGGCAATACGCTCGGGGATCTTCGACAATACTGCACGAGGGATCTTTGTATTTGTAAGGTCGATATAGGGCAGATTGATCGATTTTGCATACAGCGCAACTAGGTCCCGCTCGCCGATCAGATGGCGATGCACAACGACTTGTTCGAGGCTTTCGCCGGTCTGCTGGGCGGTCTGTTCAGCCTGTTTCAGTGCCTCGGCAGTGACTTTACCACTCGAGAGTAGGATAGTTTTGAGTGTTTCGGCAGATATGCGCATATTCGCTTTATATTTTAGCATAAGGAGTATTCCGCTAGTAAAAAATAGCTCACAACCAAGTTCGGCATGTGTCAGAAAAAGCATACGCTTTACTTTCGGTTTTACAGCTGGTTAC
>CAZDEK010000072.1:0-3364 GCA_964504625.1 uncultured Candidatus Saccharibacteria bacterium | reverse complement strand
GGCTGTTTACTGTTAGCGATGCTAATTGACTAGACTTCGATGACGACCGGCAAAACGATCGGATTGCGTTTCGTGAGCTTGAAGAGGTAGTTAGCCAGCTCGTCACGTACGCGCGTCTTGATAATGAGACTGCTGGCGGGCGTCGAGATATCGCGCTTGTCGAAGATATTCTGCACGATCTGCCGCGACTTCTGCACCAGCTCCGCGTTATCCTTCATATAAATGAAGCCACGCGAAATGATATCCGGACTCGTCTTCAGTTTGCCCGTCTTCTTGTCGACAGTCGCGATCGCCATGAAGACACCGTCGGTGCTCATCGCCAAGCGATCCTTCAGAACGATCTCCTGTACATCGCCGATACCGGCACCGTCGATCAAGACTGAACCGGCCTGAACCTTCGGGCCTTCCTTGATGCCGTTCACATCAGCGACCAGCGTCTGACCATTCTCAATTACGAAGATATTCTCATCAGCGATACCACTCGTCTTGGCTATAGCCGCGTTGTGAAACATGTGATGCATCTCACCGTGAATCGGCAAGTAATACTTCGGCCGGACGAGCTCGATCATCTCCTTGATCTCGTCGACGCTGGCATGACCCGAAGTATGCATCGTGCCAAGACCGTCAAACTGGGCTGTCGACGGCATGTAGACGTACGCACCCCAGCGATAGAGATTATCGACCATGCCATAGACTGACTTTTCATTTCCTGGAATGATAGAGGCCGAGAGTACCACCACGTCATTCGGCTTCAGCTTTACGTCGCGATGATCGCCCGATCCCATGCGCTGTAATGACGAGAACGTCTCCCCTTGCGAGCCAGTCGAAACCACCACGATCTGACCATCCTGATATTGTTGCATATCGCGCGCCTTGATAATCAAGCCGGCCGGGATTTTGACGTAGCCTAGTTTAACTGCGAGCTCAAGGTTATTCAGCATACTTCTACCGACCACGACAAGCTTGCGTTTCGCTTTCTCAACCGCATCAATCACTATTTGCAAACGCGTAATCTGACTGGCGAAGGCTGCAATTACCACTCGCTTGTTGTAGTTCCGCACCAGGATCTCATCAAGTGTATCGACAATCTCCTGCTCAGATGGGCTGTGACCGGGCTTCTCACAGCTGGTCGAGTCACACATCAGCATGAGCACACCTTCATCACCGAGCTCTTTCAGGCGCTGCTTGTCTGATGGCTTACCATCAACTGGATTCTCTTCGAAGCGCCAGTCACCGGTATTGAGAATCGTCCCTACTGGAGTCCGGACGGCCAGCGAACAAGCATCCGGGATGGAGTGGGTGATACGCAAGAACTCGATATTGAAGACACCGAGCTGAATTTTGTCATGCCGGTCTGGATCCATAGTATGGAGCTCTGGCTTAAACGGCAGCTTGTATTCCTCGAGCTTGCGTTCGATGTATTTAATGGTGAATTGTGCACCATAAATCGGCGCTGGAATCTTTGGTAAGAGGAACGGTATCCCGCCGACGTGGTCTTCATGCGCGTGAGTGATGAGAATGCCGCGGATCTTATGCTTGCGCTGCTCGAGATAGGTCACATCCGGCACAATAAGATCAATACCTGGCTGGTCCTCACCTGGGAAGGTAAAGCCCATGTCCATGATAATGATGTCATCCTCATACTCGAGGGCCATAAGGTTTTTGCCGATTTGGTTGAGGCCGCCGAGCGGGATGATTTTCAATTTTCCAGCGTCGGCCTTAGCCACACCCTTCACATCGACAGCGGCGATCTTCGGTGCGCCATTGCCATTGGTATTAAAGCTACCATGGACGAAAGTCTGTGGACCCTTCGGCATACGCATGCGTGGTGGTCGACCGAGACTACCTCTTTCTTTGCGACCGTTGCCGTTACCATTCTGGCGCTGGCTATTCTGGCCGTTCTTTGAGCCTCTGTTTTGGGTGCTCTGCGAGCGATTCGGCCGATTGCCAGTCTGGCTGCGTGACTGTCCGGCCGTTCGGCGGTTCTGATTTTGTGCACTTGCCTGTCGGCGTGGCTGGCTACTTGTATTTTGAGCGTTCAGATCGTCAGCCGATAATGGCCGGCTGGTGAGTTCTTCTGCCATAATTTCCTTTCTGTAATGATCTTTTCGATCGTTTAGTGTATTCGTCAACAAAAATTTATGAGAGCTTGGCGAGGATCTTTGGGATCTTCGCAAAATCCTCTTGCAAGACTGCACGCATCGAGCCATTGTAGAGCGCCGCAGCTGGGTGGTAGAGCGGCAAAAATACTTGCTCGCGACTCACACCGGCATGCGTGTAGCGCCGCCGCATCGGCTGGCCATGGCACGCACTGATCTTTAGCTCGGGAAAAAAAACCGACATAGAATGGCGCCCCAAAAAAATAATCAGCTGCGGATCGATGATAGCAATTTGCTGCATGAGGTACGGGAGACAGGCTTGGATTTCGTCAGGCTGTGGGTCTCGATTGCTTGGCGGCCGATACTTCACGATATTCGTGATATATACATCCCCTCGGCTCATGCCTATGCTCGCGAGCATCTCGGCTAGAAACTTACCGGAGGCGCCGACAAATGGTCGACCCTGGCGATCTTCCTCTGCCCCGGGGGCTTCACCCACAAACATGAGTTTTGCTTCTGGGTCACCCTCGCCGGGCACAGGATTCGTGCAGGCCTGACACAGTTCGGTGCAGACCTCGCACGAGGCAATTTTTTCAGCAATTTGCGCTAATTGTTTCTCCTTTTCGTCACGAGTCAGCTGAGGCATACGAGAATTACTCGGCCTGAGCTGCTTTCTTACTCAGATTATACCGGCCGCGGTCATCCTTTTCGAGCAGCTTCACGCGAATAGTATCACCTTCCTTGAGCACGTCCGAGACTTTCTCGACCCGATGATCTTCCAGCTGACTGATGTGTACCAGTCCTTCGCGGCCCGGCATAAACTCCACAAAGGCACCAAAGTCCATAAGCTTCACGACACGACCATCATAGATCTTGCCGATCTCAGGTTCGGCCGTAATGCCCTCAATCCAGCTAGCTGCTCGCTTCGCTTTCTCACCATCATCAGCATAGATCATAACCAGGCCCGAGTCTTCAATATCGATTTGTGTGCCCGTCTCACCCGTGATCTTCTGAATGGTCTCTCCACCCTTACCGATGACGTCCTTGATCTTGTCCGGATTAATCAAGACCTTTGTAATGCGCGGCGCATACTCTGAGAGTTCAGCCCTCGTTTCCGGCAGAATCTCGAGCATCTTGCCGAGAATGTGCGCTCGCCCCTCGGCCGCCTGCTTGAGTGCTGCCCGCATGATCTCGACCGTGATACCTTTCACCTTGATGTCCATCTGGAGCGCTGTAATGCCTTCTGTCGTACCGGCTACTTTGAA
>CAZDEK010000071.1:0-3374 GCA_964504625.1 uncultured Candidatus Saccharibacteria bacterium | reverse complement strand
GCGCTCGTAGCTCAGCTGGATAGAGCGTCAGTTTGCGGTACTGGAGGTCGCAGGTTCGAATCCTGCCGAGCGCGCCAAATTCTCTTGTGAATTCGGGGAAGCTATCTAACTTTCTCGATCGCACCAGATGAATCTGGAAAATCATCAGGATACGGATGTCCCTCAGTGGTAAGTGGTTGCCAACGAGCCACCAAAGCGTGGGTATGCACAGTCGGGAGTAGCGAGCCCCACTGATACAAGGTAGATAAACCCCGCTGCAAACGTATCCGGCTCTGTGCTGGCTAGCTTGAGCCAGATGCTCGCACCAGCACAGTAGCTTCGCACCTAAGCAATACAGATCTGGGATCGCCACGCCCAGACATTCGGCTACTCACTATACGTCGCGCGGACTGCAGTGGGCCTGGGGCACCAGCCGAATGAAGCCCTGCATTCTTGAGATGCTCCACCATCGACGAGAGCGGATGAGATACCCGCGGCGTCACACAAGATGGTGGCGAGGGGAGCGTCCTCACTCAGCAACCCAGCAATCGCGGGAATGCTGAGAAAAATAACGCAGGGACAAACGATGCTCAAGACATCGTCTGTCCCGATCATTCGCGGATAGCTCAACGGCAGAGCACCAGCATGGGCTGGAGGGTGTAGGTTCGAATCCTGCTCCGCGAGCAAAGGCCTCATGTGAGCCTTAAATCACACGGACTGTAGCTCAGCGGCAAGAGCGCCTGATCTGGGATCAGGAGATCGCAGGTTCGAATCCTGCCAGTCCGACAAGCCTGACGTGATCTGGAGGGCACGAACTCCACAAGGGTCATATCAGGCGCGGGGGTAGCTCAGCCCGGCTGGAGCAGCCGCCAACCGGCGGAAGGTCGCAGGTTCGAATCCTGCCCCCTGCACTATCGCCCCGTCTACTGGCGCGGAGCGAGACTGTATAGTGAGAATCGGGTGGACTCCAGGGTCACTATGCAGCGCCGAGAGGCACGTCTTTCACGCGGACGGTTTTGCTGCGGCACCAACAAGCCAGTCATCGTCGATGTCTTACGGCATCATCTGCCGGTCGGGGAGCAATCCCCGGCCGGCTCTTCATTTTTATTGAGCGGTATACTGAAAGTAGGAGGTATTTCAATGTCAGAAGAAAAGGTGACAAAACGCCAAGACCCGGGCGGGCTGTTTGTCCCTGGTGGGGTGCTGCTTGGCCTAGGCTTCGGCTTCCTCTATGGGAACCTGCCGGCTGGTATATTCATTGGCCTCGGAGCTGGGTTTGTCCTGTGGGCAACCATCTCATTGCTACGCAAGCCAGAGAGATAATCTAGAAATTCCCCGAATATCAGGTATAATAGCGCGAGTCCGAGTGGACACGAGCGCCCGTAGCTCAGTTGGATAGAGCGTTGGTTTCCGGTACCAAAGGCCAGGGGTTCGAATCCCTTCGGGCGCGCCACAATTCGGAGAGGTGCAGGAGTGGTTGAACTGGCTTGTCTCGAAAACAAGTGTGCCCTCACGGGTACCGTGGGTTCGAATCCCACCCTCTCCGCCAGTTCTGTGCTGTGAAAAATCTTCACGGCAAGGACCTGGAGGTGCGTATGGCTATCAAGCTAACGGTCTCAGAAGGTGCAGGCCAGTGGCTCCTACAGCTACTCGAAAAGATGGAGAACGATTGGCACTGGAACTCCCATGACCAACGCCCAAGCGATGATGACCGGATCTTCCACCGCGAGCTCAAGCAAGGGCTCGAGCATGAGGTGCGTCGGCAAGCCGCAAATCGTTGGGAACTCCCGGGGCAGCAGTAATAGAAAGGTGTTAGGTATGGAAATGTACAAACTCGCCGTTCTCGTCTCGGGATCCGGCACGATCCTTGAAGCCATGATCGACGCTGGCGTGGATATCGCCTTGGTTGGCACTGATCGTGAATGTCGCGGTCGCTCGATCGCCATCGATCATGGGATCCCAACGCTGAGCCTTGACCGTAGCGGATATGGTTGGGACTCATCCCGATCGTGGCATGATCAACCAGATTTCGACCGTGACAGATTCTCGCGCGAATTCGCCTACGAACTCGACAAGAAGGATATCACCCTGGTCGCTATGGCCGGCTTCATGACGATCTTCTCGGAGCCATTCTTCGATCGCTACCGTGGCCACGTGCTCAACACCCATCCAGCACTTCTACCGCACTTCAAAGGTGCGCACGCCGTACGTGACGCCTTGGCGGCTGGAGTCAAAGAGACTGGCTGCACGCTCCATATCGCAACCGAGGAAGTGGATGAGGGCCCCATCCTCGAACAGGCGACAGTGGCCATTCTGCCCAATGATACCGAAGAGTCGCTTCAGGAGCGCATCAAAGTACACGAGCGCGAAATCTACCCACGCGTCTTGAAAGAACTGCTCTCGGGCAAACGAGAGCTCCCGCCCCTTTCCTAGGGGCGGTTTTTGTATTGAGATTTGCTATGATGAATCATAAGACGTATGGCAAAACACTCGTACCTAGCTCGCCGCGACATCATTCCTATCTGGAGTAACGTCCCTTTATATGTGCCAGCGATCATCGCCGCAAGCAAAGGCCTATTCTGGTACGGATTCCTGATAGCAATGGCTACCACGGTCTCGCTCCTCTACCATCTCAGTAAGGAAACGCGCCTCAAGAAAACTGATCAAGCACTGGCGTATACCGTGATAGCGGCAAACCTCTTTGTGCTCTATCTAGCACGTTTTCCCCAGCCCTACTTCATGATCGCACTCGCCTTTGTGGGGCTAGCTCTCTATTTTTTCCTGACAGGAAAAGAGCACAAATATGATGTCCGCCACGGACTTTGGCACCTTTGCTCTGTAATCATTACGCTGATGTGCGTTTTAGCGTACTAGTTTACTTCTTTGCGACCGCAGCGATATAAACGGGGCCCGAGCCACCACGCTTGAGCTCTCGTGCGCATTCGGTCACGGTTGCACCGGTCGTGATCACGTCATCGATGAGTAGCACTCGCTTCTCATACATCACCTCGTCATTGGTATGCTGGAAATTACCCTTTACCTGCCGCCAGCGCGCAGTTTTCCCAGCACCGACTTGGGGAACATGCGTATGCCGCTGCAAGAGCTCAAGATACGGCTTACGAGTCAGGCGTGATAATTCGCGCGCGATAAGCTGAGGCGCCACATAGCCACGCTCGCGTCGTCGCCGTGGAGTGTCCGGCACAAACGTAATCAGATCGAAATAGGGGAGATTCTGCGTACGCAAAGCCTTGGCAATTGCCCGTGCCACGTCCTCGCGCCCCTGATATTTGAGCTCGTATACCACCGACTCTGCGGCAGTATCCAGGCGCCACAAGACATGTGCCCGACGAGCCGGAGTTCGCCACTGACAGCTTGGACAAACCTGAAAGTCTTTT
>CAZDEK010000070.1:0-3433 GCA_964504625.1 uncultured Candidatus Saccharibacteria bacterium | reverse complement strand
ATTGTAAGTAAGACTAAGTGTACAGTAATCTTCATTAATCAGCTGCGTATGAAGATTGGTGTGATGTTTGGTAATCCAGAGGTGACGGCAGGCGGTAATGCCCTGAAATACTATGCTTCGGTGCGTCTCGATATCCGTCGTACCGAGCAGATCAAGGATGGCGATCAAAGTATCGGGAATCATGTGAAGGTAAAAGTGGTAAAAAATAAGATTGCCGCACCATTTAAGATCGCTGAGTTTGACATCATGTTTAACGAAGGTATTTCAAAGGCGGGGGATTTGATTGATCTCGCGGTAAAGCATAATCTGGTTGGAAAGGCTGGCGCTTGGTTCTCCTATAAAGATGAGAAAATCGGGCAGGGCCGCGAAGCAGCGAAGCAGTTCTTAAAAGACCATCCAGAGGTTATGGCTGAGCTCGATACAAAGATTCGTGAGCAGAATCGTCCGCAACCTACCGAGCCGGCTGGCGCGTAAGTACTGACTGGCTTACGCAAATGCCGGTCATAACCCAGCTTACAGCTCAGAAGCGTGGCGACTATGTGAATTTGTACGTTGATGATGAATTCGTTTGCGGACTGACACTCACGCAAGTTGCTGCACGCCATCTCTACCGGGGAAAAGAACTCAGTACACAAGACCTAGAAGAGCTGCAGTCTGCTGCGGCGGCGAGTAAGGCTTACGTGATCGCATTGCGATATCTAGGACTGCGTATTCGTTCTGTCGAAGAGATGTACGAGTACTTGATTCGCAAAGGATTTGCTGATTATGCTGAACCGACGATCGCCAGGCTGCAGCGGGAAAATTACCTCAATGATGAGGATTTTGCTCAACGTTGGTGGACGATGCGAGCCGAGCA
This sequence comes from uncultured Candidatus Saccharibacteria bacterium, assembly GCA_964504625.1. Classification (GTDB taxonomy): domain Bacteria; phylum Patescibacteriota; class Saccharimonadia; order CAILAD01; genus CAZDEK01. Next base: position 2,577 of record CAZDEK010000070.1, on the reverse strand, counting down.
GTCTCGGTCGCCTCAGGCTATTCGAGCTGAGCTTATCAAAAAAGGTGTCGCGAAAGATATTATCGAATCTGTCGTAAGCGCTGATAATCCTCAGCGAATCATCGACTCAATTATAAACCTGGCCGAGAAAAAGCAGCGCCTGCATTCAGTAGAACGACAAAAACTGATGGTATATCTTGCCGGAAAAGGCTTTCGTTACGACGATATCCGACTGGCCATGGAAAGCCGTCCGGATCTGTTTTCTCGTCTGTCTTGACGTTTATCGGCTCGTGACAACAGCGCGCACGCATACTGCGACGGCGGCTAGCCAGAGTATTGCTACAATGAGCACCCACAACCCTCCATATGCTTTAGATAGTAAGCCTTAAGCGGCTTACAGCACAAGCGTAATTTTACCGAACGACTGACTAGTGTCTTTGATTATGCAGGAATCGCTTTGGCTGCCGCCTGCTTCACGGGCTTCGTTAGTGGCTGCACGATAATCAGTTTTTTGTCGGTCTGCACATCTGTTATGTGTGACTTTGGCAAGATATGCTGCTCGCCTCGCCAGCGTTGCCAGAGGGGCTTTTTCACGTACAGCCTCGTGAGGCGGAAGTCTGGAAGCGCCAAGCTAAAGTCAGCTACGATTCCAAGATTTTTGCCAAGAGTGTCTTTAACTCGAAAGCCAAATAAGCCACATGGCTTCGTGAGCAGCTCATGATCACGTATATAATCATCCAGCTCTCCAAAGTCATCCTCATTGCCGACAGTAAGCCAGCCGTTGAGAGGAGCAAGGTTGTCAGCACGGACATAGGTTACTCGAGTTTCATCGCCTCGGAACACTTCACAATAGGCGAGTTGGAGATTCTCGGGTCGAAAGACAAGCTTACGAATACGGGCGATAGGCATAAGGCTAGACCGTTCAAAAATTGGAAGATTGATAAGTCCGCTTCCTAGCTGCTGCGTCTTTTTCATGGCCACATTATACTCTCATCGCTTGACCGATCAGCTCTATTTTCGGTATAATTACGGTATTCCAAGCAGAGAAATAACCTTTTTTGGTGTGGCCTTGGACCACATCAAACCGGCTTTCGTCGGGATCCAAAGGAAAGGAATGTTATGCGACAGTATGAAGTCGGCATTATTCTGCATCCAGATCTAGAGATAGATCTTGAGCAGTCGTCTGAAAAGGTGGAAGCAATCATCACCGGCTTGGGCGGAAAAATTGACAACAAAGACAGCTGGGGGAAGCGTAAGCTGGCCTACCCGATCAAAAAACAGGAGTGGGGGCTCTACGTATTCTTCCAGGTTTCGCTTGATCCAGCGAAGGTGCAGCAACTCGACAATAGTTTGCGCATTACCGACGAAGTGATGCGATACATTATTGTTTCACTAGAAGATGTCCGACCGGTAAGTCGGGGCAAACAGCCTGCAGCTAAGACTGAAGATACAACTGAAGAAAAAAACGACTCAGCTGAGTGATCTAACGTAAGGAGATAGGGATATGGCAAAGGACTTTAACCAGGCGATCATTATGGGTAATCTGACTCGCGACCCAGAGTTGCGTCAGACGCCATCCGGTCAGTCAGTGGCAAGTTTCTCGGTTGCGACAAATCGCAGCTGGCAGGATCCACAGAGTGGCGACCGCAAAGATGCTGTTGAGTATCATGATGTTGTTGCCTGGGGTAAACTTGGTGAGTTGGTCTCGAATTATCTAACGAAAGGCCGTAAGGTTCTCGTCGTGGGGCGTTTACAGACTCGCAGTTGGGAAGCTGACGGTGTGAAAAAGCAACGCACCGAGATTGTTGCTACCGACATTAATTTTGTCAGCGGTGGTCCGGGTGAGGGTGGCTCGCCCGCCCCTGCATCAACAAAGAAGTCAAATGATGTTGAGATCCAGGATATGCCTGGCGATGACATTAATCTTGATGACATCCCATTCTAATTTCGTAACACTATAACTATTAGGAAAATGTATGGCAGAATTTCGTAAACAGAATCGCTTCTATGCCGAACAGGTTGAAGTGATTGATTATAAAGACGTCAAGCTCTTGCAGCGCTATCTCTCGAGCGTTGGCAAGATCGAGAACCGCAAGCGCACTGGCGCATCGATGAAGCACCAGCGCATGCTGGCTAAGGCTCTCAAGCGGGCTCGGCATATGGCGCTCTTGCCCTTCGTCGTAAAGTAGCGGCATGCGATCTTGGCGAGCCGCCGCGTTAGAGGCTCCGAGTCTCACTACACTTACATTTCAGTAAGCATCGTTCCGAGTCTCGCAGCTGCCTTGCGGCTCATCCAAGCTTATATGCCTCCTAACTATTGAGGAGATGATGTATATGTACGGACCAACTGATCTTCGTAAAGAAACGCTTATCGAGCTTGATGGTCAGCCATATAAGGTTGTCGAATATGCCCAAAAGCAAATGGGGCGGGGTGGTTCCATAGTGAACACTAAGCTCAAGAATCTGATTACGGGTGGCGTCATCGATCGCACGTTTCGCAATGACGAGCGCGTCAAGCCGGCCGACGTGCAGAGACAAAAGCTCCAATATCTCTACACGCAGGGCGATACGCACAGCTTGATGGATATGGATACGTAT
>CAZDEK010000069.1:0-3456 GCA_964504625.1 uncultured Candidatus Saccharibacteria bacterium | reverse complement strand
AGGGGTGTAGCTCAGTTGGCTAGAGCGTCGGTCTCCAAAACCGAAGGCCGCGGGTTCGACTCCTGCCACCCCTGCCAAAGTCTGCGACTTATTTATCGGCCGTAGACTTTTTGTTTTAGCTTATCGTCTGAGCTTTCGGACATAAGATTAAAAATCGTTGCATCCTCACCTGAAGCACTCTCAACGGCTATTTCTTGAGGACTTTCTTGACGATATTGACGACCTCACCAGGTGTCGTTTCAGCTTTCACGATATGCTCGGAGACACCCAGCTTTTGTATGGCCGCCACCGTTTGCGGATCATTCATGTTGGTCAAGGCAATCACCTTAATAGCCTTGCCGCCTGGTTCGCTGCGGAGTTTTTTGAGCACCTCCAAACCAGACATTACCGGCATCATCATATCAAGTAATACAACGTCTGGCTGAGTTTTACCTAACGCTGCGAGACCGTCTTGTCCGTTATATGCAGCTTCGACTATATAGCCCTTCTCTACGGTAAAACGCATCACATACATGTCAGAGATAGCATGGTCATCTTCGATGATTAATACTCGTGGCATCACATACTCCTAGGAAGCTTATGCTTACCTTTATACGCTGTTCTAACTTGTTTGGTAAAGCCTCAACCCGTTCGCCAAAGCTGAAGCTTTACCGGTATAATACTTCCATCATGGCGAAACAATCAGACCCCACGAAGCGATTCGAAGACAATCTGATTGATGCCAAAGTGGCAGTACCACTCGTTATTACCATTGGCATTGTGATTCTCTTTGCCTATCTCACTGGACAAACCTATTCGCAAAATATCTGGCTAGTAGGTGGCTTTGTAATTGGTAGCATCCTATTCGCGCTGACCCACTTTATTCCTCAGTTGCAATTCACGAAGCGTCACGGGCCGTATCTGATTATGTATCACGTAGTTTTGGCAGCTCTCTTCATTTTCATTGTACCCAGCCTATCGATTTTCTTGATAGTATGGGTGCTACTGGCCTATCTCTCTGACTTTTACTATCGTCGAGCTGGGCTAGCACTAAGCCTGAGCTGGCTACTCTTCACCCTCATCGCCGGGATCAGCTATCAGTCAGACTGGCACGCTGACCACTTGCTACAAATCATTCCCTGGTTCGCACTCGTCATCGCAATTGTGCTCGTACTCAGCCATGTCATCCTTGGGAATCGTCAGGAGCGCCAATCGCTAGGAGAGAAAATGCTTCGGGCCGAGTATGAACACGAGCGCATGCTAGCGCTCATCAATAGCATGACCGAGGCTGTTCTCGCTATCGAGCAAGATGGCACCATCGCTCTCTATAATGCGGCTGCACTAGATCTGCTTGATACTAATGTCGAGCTAACTGGCCGCAATATCCATGATGTCTTGCCGGTTATGAATGCAAATGGTCAATCTGAAGATATCTTAGACATCGCCGCGGCAACACACTATTTGCAGCGTCGAGACGATCTCTATTTACAATTTGGCCCCGACGATAAAGTTGCCCTCGAAATCAATATTAGCCGTACTTCTCTCGTCTCAAACACAGCCCAGCAACAAGGCTACACTTTCTTACTTCGCGATATTACCCAGCAAAAAAGCCTCGATGAAGAGCGCGACGAATTTATTTCTGTTGTCAGCCACGAGTTGCGCACCCCGATCACTGTTGCAGAAGCCAATATCTCCATGGCCCAACTACTCGCAAACAAGAAGGCGGACTTGCCTGCAGAGATCAAAGACTCATTGGAGAAAGCCCACCGTCAAGTCATCTTTCTCTCAGAGATGGTGAATGATCTATCAACTTTGTCCCGAGCCGAACGGAATGATAAAGAGATGGAAGTCGAAACCTTTTCTGTTCAGGATATTCTGACCGAGCTTGAAGCTACCTACCGACCACAGGCAGAAAAGAAGGGCCTACATCTTAATGTCAAAGACAACCCCGACCTGCCTAAGCTCACTACCTCGCGACTCTACGTCAAAGAAATTCTTCAGAACTTTCTCACCAATGCTATCAAGTACACACAACAAGGCAGTGTTGAGGTATGGGCCACCTACGAAGACGGCAAGCAGATCCGCATTTCTGTGAAAGACTCTGGGATTGGCATCGCCAAAAGCGAGCAGGATCATGTCTATGATAAATTCTGGCGCTCAGAAGACCCGCTAACGCGCCAAACTAGCGGCACCGGCCTCGGACTCTACATCACCGCCAAGCTAGCTCGTCGGCTAGGTGCTCAGCTCGATATGCAGAGCGCTCTCAAGCAGGGTACGACCTTCAGCCTTATTCTGCCAGTCGTAGCCGTACAGCCCGTTGATACGAAAAATGTCGTCAAAAACGAAGTTGAGACTGCTTTTTCGTGAGGCTCATTAGCGCTTTATGCGCTTTATAAGTGGGGCGAAGACAACAAATAATCCAGCAATCAGAATGCCGAGCGCTATTGCCAGGGTCATGGTGAACGTATAAGTGCCGGTATTTGCAAAGATCCGCAAAAAATACACGCAGCCGACAATAAAGAAGCCCAAGGCGATCGTGCGTAAACGCCAACGCTGTTCCGTTGCGGTTACCCCGGCTGCCTGTTGCCAGAACTTAATTGCTATCAAGATAAAGCTAAAATACTGCAAAGCAGTGACGACCTCAAAGCCTCGACTAAAGGAAAAGTAGATATTCCATACGCCACTTGGTAATTGCGCCATGCGGACGGGATTGGCCAAGTTCTCAACAATAGAAAAATACGAACCGGCCAGCAATAAGGCCCCTGCATACAGCAGGATGATAGTCCTTCCCAACCGACTATTTGGTGCGTAGGCTCGAGCCACCGCCATCCAGACGAAGAACAAACCAATAAACGAGGCAATATCGCCCAGCATCGTTGAAGTGGTCAAAATAACCGGGTCAAGGGTAAATAGCGGCGGCAGCCCATAAAAACAAAAGCAGATGGCGAACCACAATCCAGCCAATCCCAGGAAGAGTGTGATGCGATTCTTGGTTCGATGTGCAGCCATAAGTCCACGAATAGCGAAGACAGTGACCACGACCAGGCCAATGTACCAATGCAACATATTAAGCGGTATACGCATCTACAAGCAGTATACCAGTGAATACAAAAAAACTCATGCTAGTGCATGAGAGTCTGGAGCCCGCGAAGGGACTTGAACCCATAACCTACGGTTTACAAAACCGTTGCTCTGCCAATTGAGCTACGCGGGCGTGAATAAAAAATGGTGCAGGGGGAGGGATAAACGCTTCGCTACTCGCATGCGCTTCATGCTCGGATTCGCTAGGCAGCGAATTCTGCGCGTGAAGCTTGCGATCGAACCCACGCTACGCGCTCTGGGTTCTCATCCTCGCCTCTCTACTTTTCTAAGTTATAGCTCAATACATTGAGCTATAACTTAGAATGGTGCAGCATCCTAGACGAAGTTAGAACTTTGCTACTCAACTATTCTATATCCTAACCTGATATGGCGCAA
>CAZDEK010000068.1:0-3514 GCA_964504625.1 uncultured Candidatus Saccharibacteria bacterium | reverse complement strand
GCACCATTCATATCCTTGGCATAATCCTAGCCGTAATCGTCGGTGCCATCCTGGCAATCCTACTCTACGGACAGTTCAAGCCGCTGCATCTCGCTGAGCTACAAGTTAACCCTCAGCCAATCCGTGATTATGCAGAAGCTGACGTGGCCGCCAAGCAGCTCATCGCACAAGACACCACCGATACCTCCTTAAATCCCGACTGTCCGACCCGCTACATGAGCCAGGGCAAAAAAACCGAGCATGTGTTGGTCATTCGTCATGGCCTGACGAACTGCCCGCGGCAATTCGATGAGCTGGCGCAAAAATATTATCAGCTCGGCTACACAGTGATTATTAGCCGCATTCCCAAGCATGGCATAGCTGATCGAAAGACACCGATCGTCAAAAACCTCACTGCACAAGAAGCTTTGCAAAGCTTCAGCCACGACATCGATATTGCACAAGGCCTGGGCGAGAAAGTAGATATCATGGGCTTGTCCGTCAGTGGTAATGAAGTAGCCGAAATGGCCGTCCAACGTGATGATATTATTCAAGCTACAATGATTGATCCGTTCTTCGGCTATATCTACGTACCCGCCTTTCTCACACGCGCCTCGGCTGGTGCAATCCTCACCCTGCCAAATGTATTTATCTGGTGGAATTCGAAGCTCAAAGAGAATCTGCCAGGTCCAACCAACGCCTACTATGGTTTTTACTCTCATGTCGTTGGCCAGTACTTGCGTATGACCTTCGATGTCGACCGGCCACTCAAAGCGAAGCAAACGATCGTCATCACCAACGCCAATGATGGCGCAGTAAATAATAATGTCACTAATGGACTGGTCGCGAAGTGGCACCGATATGGTGCCGTCAATGTAACGGCGTACGAATTCCCAAAAAGCGATGGTCTCAATCACGATATGATAGACCCGCTCCAGCCTGACGCAAATATCGGTATCGCCTACCCGAAGATTCTCGAGCTCACCACAGGCCAGTAGCGGTATACTTTCTATATGGGCCGCCAACGTCGAGAGCTTACTTTTCTTGCACCAACCCTCAAATGGTCGGCGATTATTGCTGTCATATTTACCATCCTCAGTGTCGCACTCATGATCTCGTTTGCTCAGCGGCACCAAAGCGATCGTGAAGTCATTGGTGTAAGCTTTTCTCAGGTCCAAGCTGAGCGCTTTGGCCTTGATTGGCGAGCTGCGTATATTGCAACAATGGATGAGCTTGGCTTCCGACATCTACGCCTTGCCACATACTGGGATCGCATCGAAAAATCACCTGGTCAGTATGATTTCTCCGAGCTCGACTTCATGGTACACGAAGCTGAGAAGCGTGATACGAAGATCAAGTTGGTCGTTGGCCAGAAAGTCATTCGCTGGCCAGAGTGCTTCTATCCTGGCTGGCTCGATCGCAACAATAGCTCTGAGGTCGCCGATCGCACAAATGCCTTGATCGCTACAACTGTCGAGCGCTATAAAAACTCTCCCGCGATTGAAACCTGGCAAGTCGAGAATGAGTTTCTCTTGAAAACCTTCGGCGTTTGCCCGAAGGCCAATCTTACCAATGCTGCTCTGCAGCGCGAGATACAGACTGTGCGTCAGCATGATCACTCTCACCCGATCGAACTTACCCAGTCAAACCAAAATGGCTTCCCAGCTATCGGCCCGAATGCAGATTTCTTTGGCTTTTCTATGTATCGAGTGGTCCACAATGACGTCTTCGGCTATTTTATTTACCCACAAACTGGCATCTACAACTGGTGGAAGGCCGCCCTTATCGAAGCCTATCGTCCGACTACCGTCACCATCCATGAGCTACAAGGAGAGGCTTGGGGACCAACGGGTAACGAGAAGCTATCCTGGGAAGAAGCAATGAAGTCAATGAATCCGGCTCAACTACGCGACAATGTCGCCTATGCTCGTGAAACTCGTATTAAATCGATGTATCTCTGGGGTGCGGAATGGTGGTACTACCTAAAGCTTATGCAGAATAATCCTCAAATGTGGGATACAGCTCGAGATATAGTACAGGAATCTACTAGCCGCTAGTGCTTGGTCGGCTTCTGCAAGGCTCCTGCGTAACCTTTGAGCATCTGCTTGGCCGATGCTTTCCAAGAATATTTCTTCGCCTGAACGTAGCCAGCTTTTATGAGTCGCGCCCGTAACTTGTCATCACTAAGCACACGCTTGATGGCGTTCACCATCTCTAACACACTGCGTGGATCAAAAAATTCAGCCGCATCACCATAGGTCTCGGGTAAGCATGTAGCATTCGAGCTCACAACTGGCAACCCTCGACGCATGGCTTCGAGTCCAGGAATACCACCACCCTCAGATAATGACGGAAAGACATACAGGCTAGCTTTTGCGTACAGTGCTTCCAGCTCAGCGTCAGTTACATAATCTGTAAATACTACGCGATCGGACAGCTTCTTCTTGCGCACAACCTTCTCAAGACGAGTGTGAAACTCGTCTTTACGGCCAGCAATAACGAGCTGATAGTCAAACTCTGGAGCTTTGCAGAGTTCGCCAAAAGCTTGCACCAGTCGATCAAGATTTTTATGCGGATATACATTGCCAACATGCAGCAAAAATTTCTTGTTCTCCAGATTGAATTTCTTGAGGCCACCAGGTTTTGGCATCGGAGTATCAGCCGCATTGTAGGTAACCAGAATCTTCTCAGGAGCCACACGATAGCGCTTGGCAACATCATTTTTCACAAATGCACTCGGCGTAAAAATTACCCTCGAGCGCTTCACCGCCGTCTTCAACACATGCCGCATCACGACATCTTTGAGCCGATAGGTAAATGGGGCCAGAAGACCTCCTCGAATGTTTTTGAATCGCAAAAGCGTCAGGTCATGAATCGTAACCGCAAACGGCTTATGATAACGCAGCGGCACATTGAAATTCATAAAGTGAACTAGATCTGGCTCAAGACTATCGAGGAGCTTCGGCAAAGCTAGCTGTTCTTGTGGTGTGTACCAGACGATGTCCGTTTCGACATAGTCAACAGCGCCTTTTGGAAGATTGAGGATATTCGACTTGCCCTGCTGCACTAAGACAATGAACTGATGCTGCGGGGCGAGCCGAACTGCCTCGGTGATGAGATTCTCAACATAGCGGCCAATGCCGGTGTATTGTATCCAGCGGCCATCAATAACAATGCGTGCCATAGATCTATTATACCTGCTGAGATACGTATTCACTGCACTAGTTAGACCACACACTTCTCGATCTATCAAGCATGGAGCGGCATCAAGCTGGCCATGCTTGCAGCCTCGTCGAAGTTACGGTATTTTTTCGCCTGTCCCTATCCGCGACTAAGGAGGTAGTAGGAATGGGGATTAGGAGGGTAAGCCTGCGCGTACTCATCGCAGTACTCGTAGGCATGTTCTTTGCCTCGATAAGCACTGGCGTAGCTGGTGCTGCAGAGGTCGGATCTGGTGCCAGTTGGGGCTGGCGTGCACCTTGGATCGATGCCTACAACCGTATCGGCGGAGCGGCTGCCATCGGCTATCCGGAAA
>CAZDEK010000067.1:0-3555 GCA_964504625.1 uncultured Candidatus Saccharibacteria bacterium | reverse complement strand
ACCAAGCGGCTGACGCAGAGGTGGTCTCCATATTCGTGAGCTCAGTAGCCGACAAAGCGGCATTGGATCAGCTCAAGAAGCTTCGCCATATCGGCTGCCGGTCAACTGGCTTTGACCACGTTGATCTCGAAGCCGCACGCGCCCGCAATATATCAATCAGCACGGTCCCCAGCTATGGTGAAAACACTGTCGCTGAGTATGCTTTTACACTCCTGCTTGCCCTCTCTCGCAAACTCACCGCCTCGATTGATCAAATCCATGAAGGTGAAATCGACCACACTGCCACTATGGGCTTTGATCTTATGGGTAAAACGCTTGGCGTCATTGGCACCGGTCGGATTGGCACCCATAGCATCTCGATCGGCAATGGCTTCGGTATGAAAGTTCTGGGCTTCGACCCCTTCCCGCGGCTTGAGCTAGAAGGTCAGCTCGGCTTTCACTACGTCGACCTCGCAGAACTTCTCAAGGAGGCTGACGTTATCACCCTACACGCCCCGCTCACACCCGACACGAAGCACCTTTTGGACGCCGCGGCTTTCCGCAGGATGAAAAAGTCTGCTGTCGTAATCAATACTTCTCGCGGAGAGCTGATTGATACCGCCGCACTAACTGAAGCCCTCGAAAAGAAGATGATTGCCGGTGCTGCCCTCGACGTCATCGAAGGCGAGAAGCTTCTTGACCTCGAAGAAGAACTGCATCTCCTAGTGCACAGTCGTAGTCGTCAGAAGCTCGAGCTGGCTGCTGAGATCACTGTTCTCGAGAAGATGTCAAATGTCATCATTACCCCACACAACGCGTTTAACACCCGCGAAGCAGTTGACCGTATTTGGAAAACGAGCTTTGACAATATTCAGAACTTCATTGGCGGTAAGCCGACCAACTTAATTCCAGTAAAGTAGCTAGGCTTCGACTTTTGGCTGGCCTTTTGGCAGCTGAGCGGTGGCGAAGAGTCCGAAAGCCCCCAGAAGAGCAACCGCGATGAAGGAATAGCTGAGAGCTTTTGCGCGGGCCTCGTCATATATGCTTACAACCTGCTGTTGTGTATCAGAAGGCAAAGAGCTCGTCGCCTCTTCAATCGCCTGGTTATTCACGATAGTAGCCTTTTCATTCACGGCAGTAATGTATTGCGACTTCTGTGCATCAGTCAGGGTAGTATTTTGATTGATAAGATTTGTCGTTGTGCCAATGAGCAGGCTAATCAAGGCCGCTCCAGCGATCGCTGTGCCAAGCGACATGCCAAGATTTTGGAAGGTCGACATAAGCCCCGAAGTTTCACTCGACTGCTCTTTCGTAACCGAAGACTGCACCAAGTTCTGCAGCTGCGATGAAAGCAACCCAATGCCGGTACCGGCTACGGCTAATGCAAGTGAAAAGACTGGGTCGGCTTCCACATTGAACGAGCGCAAGGCGATCGCCAAGACACCGACGATAATCAGTCCGTAACCAACACGGATGATAGACCGCGGCTCAAATCGCGGGACAAGTCGCGCGCCTAACGAGGCCGCAACCAGCAAACAGATCGACAGCGGCAAGAGAATCACACCAGTATCAAAGGCTGTTTTTCCTTGCTGCAGCTGCAGATAGAGAGCTAGCACATACATCATGCCGCCGAGCACGAATTGTTGTGACATTATGGTTAGGGTACCGCCACCAACGGCTGGGCGCGTCAGAAGCTTAAGATTAACCAACATGTCTTTGCCTTGGCGAGCCCGGCTCGCTTCCCAAGCTGCAAAAGCGATAAGCAAGACTATTCCAATACCTACGAACACTAGAGAAGGTGAAATTTGACCAGGCTGGAGGGAGAAGAAGAGGAAGTCAAAAGATTGACGGGCCTCAAACAGCCCATAGGTACTGGCCATGAGAATACCTTGCACCAGGGTCGCTAAACCAGCCACTGATAGCACAACTCCACCGTAATCGAGTTTGACCTTCGGGCCATCTAGCTCAACATTCTTAATAAGTCCTTGGCGGAGGAGAATGTAGATAACCACAATCACTTCGCCGGCAAAGGCGAGACGCCAGCTAGAATAGGTGGTGAGAAAGCCACCAACAATTGGGCCAAGCGCTGCACCTATGCCGGCCATCGCCGCGACTACCCCATAGGCTTTGAGGCGATCCTGACTGCGGGTAAAGTTGCCGGCAATGAGTGACATCATGGCTGGAATCGCTAGAGCCGCGCCTAGTCCTTCGAGTAATGACCAGCCGAACTTTAACACCTGAACATTTGGCGCCATCGCCGTGATACTGCTACCGATACCGTAGACAATCATCCCAATGATAAAAGCCTTCTTGCGGCCGATAATGTCGCCGATCTTTGCCCCCACTACCATGAACGCCGCCATCACAAGCGAGTAGAAAGTAATAGCCGACTGGATCTGTGTCACCGTCGTGTTGAGGTCTTTCACAAGCGTCGAGATCGACACATTCATGACGGTCGTATCGAGCGTGAAGATAAACTGGGCGGCTGCCAGAAGAACAATGAGTTGTCGGGCACGCTTATCCATGGCTAGCGGCTATTGTTGATTATTGCTAGTAAACGAAGGATTGAGACATAGAGCCAGATAAGGGTCACCATGAGGCCAAAAGCTCCATACCACTCGAATTCAGCCGGCATATTCGCCTGAACCGCTTCATCAACAAATCCAAAATCGAGCACGAGATTGAGAGCGGCTACGATGACGATAACCGCGGCAATACCAATCGCCAATGGACCAGCTACGATCAGACTCGTCAGCTGTACCCCAAAAAGACTCAAGATGAGTGTGATGAGGTAAAAGATGAGAATGCCAAACGTGGCTGCCAAAACTCCAGCCTGAAACTTCCGCGTCGGCCGAATGACACCAGCGCCGTAGAGGCCAAACATAGCTGCAAAGATCGCAACAGTCAGCAGCACTGCCTGCACGACAATGCCGGAGTACGCCTCGTTAAAGATATATGAGACGCCTCCAAGCAGCAGTCCTTCGGCAATCGCGTAGAGAATAATCAAGACTGGGTTTGGTCGGCGCGCAAAGATAACCGCCAGTGACAGCCCAAGCGCTGCGAGAGCTCCTACCCAGGTAAGCGTGATAGCTAGTGGATTCTGACTGGCTGCCAGCTGCCAATTGATCGCTCCAGCCGCCACCACAAAGACTAGCAACAGGGCTGTTTTCACCATAGCTCCAGACTTCGTCATGGATTTATGGCTTTCTGCACTTGCCTTCATCCGCTTGACTGCGGCTTCGCTAAAAGCCGGATTTGAGGTTTCCATCTCGCTCACAACTCCTTCTACTGCGCTCTAGTATACCGAATTAGTAGGAAAAAACCGACATTGAACCTTGAGCATATTGACTTTTTCTATAAATAGTAGTATTACTAATCTGAACGTATAATATTATAGGAGGTAGCAATGGCTACTACAAAAACACCTCCCCAAGCTCATACAAACAATCATCGATGGCGTACGTTTGTCGTTGCCTTTCTTATAACTCTAGGTAGTATCGCCTTTCTCAACTGGCTGGTATTGCGCTGGACAGAGAAATACTTACTCAATACTGACAATTACGTCGCCACAGTAGC
>CAZDEK010000066.1:0-3653 GCA_964504625.1 uncultured Candidatus Saccharibacteria bacterium | reverse complement strand
ATAACCTGATTACTTCCTTAAGCCGAACTTTGCCAGCACCAGTTTCGCTAAAGCAAAGCAAGGCGCTTGATGTAATCTTAGGTGAGAATATTCACCATGGAGTTCAGACACCAATTGGTTTAGTTGAAGCTGAGCGTGAACGCCACGTTTATATTATTGGTGGTACGGGTAACGGTAAAACGACTATCATGCAGTACTCAATTGTGCAGGATATGGAAAGTGACAAAGGCTTAGCTGTGGTTGACCCTCACGGTGACATGGCGGAAACATTGCTCAGACATGTGCCATCAGAACGCGTCAAAGACGTGGTTTATTTTAACCCTGACGACCTAGAGTACCCACTTGGGCTTAATCTTTTGGAACTGACGCCTGGTATCTCTGGCAATGAGCTGCTTAGAGAAAAGGACCTGATCACGGAGTCGGTGATATCAGTCTTCCGTAAAATATTCTCTGAGGAAGATACTGGTGGCCACCGTATTGAATATGTCCTACGCAACACCATTCAAACAGCCTTAACAATCGAAAACGCAACTTTATTTACGGTCTTTGATTTACTCAACGACACGAAGTATAGGAAAGCGGTACTTAAGAATCTCAAAGACAAAAACCTGATTAACTTCTGGAAGAATGAACTTGGTAAAGCTGGTGATATGCAGAAAGTAAAGATGGCGGCTGGTATTACAGCCAAGATTGGTCGGTTTTTGTTCTCGGCTTCTGCTCGTCAAGTACTGGAACAGCCAAAGTCTACGATTGATTTTGATGACATTATAAATAGTGGCAAGATACTGATTTGTAACTTTTCCAAAGGTTTGCTCGGTGAAGATACTTCAGAGCTGTTTGGTATTACTGTACTGGCCAAGCTCCAGCTGGCAAGTCTGCGTCGGGCTCGCATACCTCAAAAAGAACGTCGTCATTTCTATCTGTATGTTGATGAGTTCCAAAACTTTGCTACCGCTTCATTTGTACAGATGCTATCTGAGGCGAGAAAATATAAGATGTTCATGGTCATGGCTGAGCAATCTACTTCACAGCAGAAAGACCAACAGATGGTCAGTATAATCTTAGCCAACGTCGGTACAGTCATTAGTTTTAGGAGTGGTAACCCTGAAGATGAACGGTTACTACTGCCGCTATTTGCACCATATATTGAGCCAGGCGAGATGAGTAACTTACCAGCCTATAATTTCTATGCTAAGTTGTCTGCCGTTCGTTCTCAAGAACCGTTATCCGGTCAAACTTTATTACTTGGAGATGAGGGTAGTGTGAAGATTGCGAAGCGGGCTATAAAGCATTCACAAGAAACATTTGCCAAGAAACAGGAAGCCAAGAAAACCAAACCAGTCAGTAAGCCCAAGACATCTAAAGAGGAGGCTACCAAAGAGCCTGAGCTTGTCGTCCAAGGATTAGGAATTGAAGAAGTCGCAGGTTAACTGCCAGATTTCTTTGCTTGTTCTGCCTTATATTTTTCGTAAAAGTCATCAAAAGTAAGATCAGTTTGCTTGCTTGCCCACTCTGCGGCGGTGAACATATATTCAAGGTACGAGATTGCATTTTCCCTGGTTGCGTTCTCTGGGTCATGGTACTTCAACAAGTTAATAGCCTTGGCTATAGCTTCTTCATCCTTGGATAGATTTACTTTCTGAAAATCGTTCTTGTCTAACATAGTTTTAACTCACACGCTGCAAATACTTTTGCAGTCCAATAAATTTTATCAGCCTTTCTGCATCTTGAGCAGAGGCTGTTCGTCTCATTATCTCACAGCTGTTGTAGTAAGAGAGAATATTAAGGCTACCCTCCCAAATAATTGAGTGGTCAATAATTGCTAGTTTTCTATGATGGCGTACCGTATACAGTACCTGAACACCGAGGGCTTGAAGCATTTCAATAGACTGCTCGGCTTGTAGTCGGTACTCATCATCATGCTCAATGGGGTTACGAGTATTGATAACCACTTCTACGCCACGTCTGCGGAGTTTAGAAAGTATAGGCATTAAGGCCTCAACTCGTTTTAATCGTATGAACGGACTTTCTATGATCAGGCTTTCTCGGCAGTTGTGTAAATCTCGCAGAAACGGTTTATCGAATGTGTTCTGATTGAACAGGTCAGTTAGGTATCGCTTGGTGTGTCTCCTAAACATCATCTTCCTCCAGATCGGCTAGGTAGACCCTACCATCACGATACTCAACTCCCAGCTCCACAAGATTCCTGTATAGTTGTATGAGATCAGCCTCCAGGGTGTTCCACCCAAATACACGAGAGCTCACCAAAAGTTTCTTATTCGAAGCCTAGGCATTGATTTGTATCATGAGCTTTACATGGAGACTCATCCGCACGGATAGGGTCTTTTTTAGTATTTTGAGATCTACTCAAATAAAAAAAGCCTCTGTTACTAATCCGATCAAGGCGCCAAGGAACACGCTGGTATTAATACAATATTGTCGTATGAGTACTGTGTGGACATACTCTAGCATTACCGTTATGATGATCGCAGAACTAGTCTAAAGTTGAGGTTGGTCGACGGATCGTGAGTGCCGGAAGTATCCGTGAAAACAGAATGGTAGTGGGGGTTAGGCTGCTTGGTGTAGCTGTTATGGCATCTCTGCTGCTCGCAATGAGTGCGATATGGCTGGCTCCGACCGTACATGCATCAGCGCCTCCAGATACTAGCATCGTGGCGTACCCAATCAGTCCGACTGATCAGTCGGTCGCAAATTTTATCTTTACTTCTGACCAGCCTGGAACATTTGAGTGTAGCCTTGATAGCTCTCCATTTGTGACATGTACAGTACCGTATACGACGGCTTCACTTGCTAATGGTGAGCATACATTTTCCGTGAGAGCACGCGCGCTTGATAACACGCCAGATGATTCTCCGGCGACATTCACTTGGACGATTGACGCCCCGATAGTCATCTCAGATTGTAATGAGCTGCAATATATCGGTCACAATGATGGTTATCCTTTGAGCGGCAAGTATGAGCTTGCTGACAATATCGACTGCACTGATACACCTAACTGGAATGATGGGGCAGGGTTTGATCCAATCGGTGATAATACTACGCCGTTCACTGGAGTATTCGATGGTAAGGGGCACACTATCAATGGACTGTATATACAGCGAGCCGATGATCAGTATGGCCAACAAGAGGGTGATGAGAATTATGTCGGTTTATTTGGTGCAGTGGAAAATAATGGGCAGGTCAAGGATGTCGCCCTCACTAACTCGCATGTGAAGGGGTATCAATTCGTTGGCGGAATCGTTGGCTATGCCCAAGATGCTACGCTTACTAACTTGTCAGTTAATGTCGATACCGCCGATAACTCATGCAATCCAGGTGATTGTGTCTGGGCTCGATTTGGCGTATATGGTGGTGGCATTGTCGGTCGTATGCAACACTCTACGCTCACAAACGCTCATTCTGGAGGCCCGGTGAAAGGTAGTGGGGTAACAATCGGAGGTATCGCCGGCATGATATCGGATAGCTCGAGTGTTAGCGGTGCAGTTTCATCATCAAATGTTGATGGTGGCATAAATATTGGCGGCTTCGTTGGTGAGTTATATGACTCAGAGATTACGAATGTGACTGTAAGTGGAAATGTGCGCGTCGAGAGTGATGATCATAAGATTGGTAATCAAGGCGGCGGCTTTGCT
>CAZDEK010000065.1:0-4151 GCA_964504625.1 uncultured Candidatus Saccharibacteria bacterium | reverse complement strand
TATCGTCGTAATTTTGTGCAATTTTGAGAGTATTGTCTTCGCTTCCAAGATCAGTGAAAAGAATTTCAAAATCAGGATAATTTTGGCCGAGTGCGGCAAGGAGTGTTGAAGAAATATTTTCGGCTTGGTTATAGGCATGGATGAGTACTGAGATACGGGGCCATTCGTCGAGTCTTTGTGTCTTGGGCCGGCGAAAAACGGCAAAATTGTAGGCGATGAGGATGATTTGGGCAAATGCGAATAGGGTACAGAATGTGAGAATGTAATCAAGACGACTAGGCCCAAGTTGAAATGGGTCAGTCACATAGAGCAGCAGCTGGGTGAGCCAAAAGCCAACTACGAAGTTGAGCCACATGAAGTTTGTCCAGGCTCGCCGAAATTTTGGAGATTGAGCATCAGAAGTATATTTCAGAAAGGCACCGGCATTGAGGGCGAAGATCCCGACGAGTAGGCCAGCCACCATTGACCATGGTAAGGCGATGAGTGCTGTTAAGATCGCTGAGACGACATACAATCCAAATGCAAGGCGGATAGTTGCGCGTGCTCCCCACTGTGTAGCGACTGAGCGAATCTTGGCCGCTCGGTCAGGGATGATATCCTGAATGGCGCCGAGTGCGTGGCTGGCCATTCCCCATGCCATGAAGGCGGCGATAACGAGCCAGTTAATCGCATGCGAGGGGCTTACGACATAGCCAAACAGGGCTGGACCAACGAAGTGGCAAGCCGAGTTAATTGAGTCAACCAGCGGGATTTCTTTAAACCGAAGGCCTTTGATGGAGTATGTCAGTGCCAGAATCACAATGATCCCGAGTACAATTCTGCCGACTGGGTCGATGAGGCTTCCGAGCCACCACAGGCCGGCAGCATTAGTGAGCCATATGGCCGCCCATAATATTCGACGTTGATTAGGTGCGACGATCGACCCCTCGACCCCTCCCTTTCGTGGATTTTTGAGGTCTGACTCATAGTCATAGATATCATTCACGCCATAGACAAGCAGATTGTAGGGGAGGAGGAAGTAGATGAGGCCGGCCCAAAAGAGCTCATTCAGCTGCCCGCCGCTCACTAGAAAAGCTGCAGCAAATGGGAAAGCAGTGTTAACCCAGCTAACGGGTCGACTGGCGGCGAGAACGGCGCGGAGTCGTTCGGTCAGACTTGGCAGCTGATTGGCTTGATGGCTTCGGGGTGTTAGGTCGGTCATAGTATGTGAGAAATCTCCTCCAGACGATTGGCGCTGCATATAATGCTACCACCAAGTAGGCAATATCTTCTATCGGCCACGAGATAATTTTAAAGCCAAGAACTTTTTGCCAGTCATAACGGACGATGGCGAGACTCGTGAGATATGTATTAAAGATCACCATAAGAAAGTAGAGAATCAGCAGACTCACGATGCGAATGCGCGCATCTGCGGGAGTTGATTTTGGAGCTAGACGCTGGAGAGCAAGCCAGGCGAGCAGCATAAAGATGAGGTTGAGTAATGCATAGCTGAATAGCTTCATGTGCGTCGAGACTCCCGTCGTGCGAACCAGCGGCGGACACCTGCATCAATCATGAGGCATGAGTAGATGAGCAGGCCAAGAAAAAAAACTTCCTCAATCGGGAGATTCTGTGTGACAAGATTGATTCCCAGTGTATAGCGGGGATTTGTATAAAAGATACCTAGCAGGATACCAGCGATATCCCATAGTAGGAAAAAACCAATCAAGCAGCCAAGTGTGGCAAGAGTAGCTTGCCGACTCGCTGGTGGTTGTGACCATGCCACAAGCTTCCAGCGGCGGTCGGCAAGCGCGAGCCCGGTCAAGCTGGTGACTAGGATAAGTGAATACGCCCAGTGGGTGTAAAGCCATTGCATACTTTCTCCAGTATATCTGACTCATGTATACTGTGAGAAATGACGCAAACGAAGAAAACTGCGATCGTAATCGGCGCAGGTATAGGTGGACTAGCGACAGCAGCACGGCTAGCTCAGGACGGTTGGCAGGTGACTATCCTCGAGAAAGAAAAACTGATTGGTGGCCGGGCTCATCGCATCGATCAAGATGGCTATCGTTTTGATACTGGCCCAACTATCCTGATGATGACCGATGTGCTCTACGATACATTTGCCTACTGCGGCAAGAATTTTGATGATTACATTGACTTGCAGCAGCTTGAGCCAAATTATCAAGTCTTTTTCCCTGACGGCCAGAAAATCGAAGTGAGCTCCAATCTGCCGCGCTTTGCGAAGGAACTTGCGAAGATCGACGAAAAAGCACCCGAGCAATTCTATCGTTTCTTTGCCGATGTAGCTCGCATATATCGGATAGCACGTGGCCAGTTTATTGATAAGAATTTTGATCGCTTAACGGATTTTATTGATATTAAGGCCGGGACTGAACTACTCAAAGGTCGCGGACTTATGAAGCTCTATTCTTTTGTGTCGCGCTACTTTGACGATTGGCGTCTGCGTCAGCTCTTTAGCTTTCAGTCGATGTACTTGGGTGTCACGCCATACGAAGCCCCAGCTGTTTATTCGGTCGTCAGTTACATGGAGACCGGCCTCGGTATTTGGTACCCGAAGGGTGGCATGCATGCATTGCCACGGGCTTTCGGTAAGCTCTGCGAAGATCTCGGTGTCAAGATACAGACTCAGACATCTGTGCAGCGTATTGTGGTTGACAAAGGCAGAACGGCTGGGGTGGTCCTGGCGGATGGTACGCATGTCGATGCTGACATTGTCGTGTCGAATGCCGATCTGACCTATACGTACAAGAACTTAATCGCACCAGAACACCGCCGGCGATATCCTGATAAAAAAGTCGATGCACTCAAGCAGGCTTCGAGCGCCATGCTCTTTTATTGGGGTGTCGACGCTCCACTTGATGGGCTGCTGCATCATAACGTCTATTTCTCGGAGGACTTTAAGCACAATCTTGAGGAGATTTTCCAGCATAAGATACTGCCTCAAGACCCGGCTTTTTACGTCTATATCCCGACCAAAACTGATCCAAGCTTAGCTCCGAAGGGCAAGCATGTGCTCTATATTCTGGTGCCGGTACCAAATCTCGCCTCGGATGTCGATTGGGAGAAGGCCGTGCCGCAAGTGAAGGCACGTGTACTTGAGCGCATGAAAACAGTACTGGGTGCTGATATAAAGCATAAGATCGAGACTGAGTCGGTCTTTACACCCGAAGATTTTCTGACGCGGTTCAATCTCACCGATGGTTCAGCTTTTGGGCTCAGTCATTATTTTTTCCAGTCTGGCTACTTTCGACCCCATAATGTCAGCCGCGATGTGAAGGGTTTGTACTTTGTCGGTGCCTCAACTTATCCCGGTAGTGGTGTACCGATGGTGACTTTATCTGGTAAGCTGGTCGCAGAACGGATTCAATCTGATGTCAAAGCCGGAACTATCTGAGGACTTGCAAGCAGCCATCGGCAAAATAAAAGCCGATGTAGATCGCGAACTGGCGATCTTTTTCGATGTGAAGATTGCTGATGCTGCTCGAGTCGATGCTCAATACAAGCGCCTACTTCAAGAGATGAAAAAGTTCGCTCTCCGTGGTGGAAAACGATTGCGACCCTTTATGGCTTGGCTCGGCTGGCGGATTGCTGGAGGCGGTGATTACGATCACTTCATACAGACTGTCATGGCTTGGGAGCTCTATCACAACTTCGCAATTATCCACGACGACATAATGGATAATGATGACACACGTTATGGCGGGCCGAATGTCAAAGGCGCATTTGAGCGGATGATGCGGCGCAGTAACAGTCCGGAGCAGGCTGATTTGCACGCTCGTAATATGGCCTTGTTAGCTGGCGATATTGCCCTTGGGCTAACGCTGGAGGTGTTACAAAACTGTCCGTATGAGCCAGAGGTGAAAGATCGTTTATTGCGAGACATGCTGAAACTGCACTTCACGCTTGCAGGCGGCCAGATGCTCGATGATTTGGCGGTGCTCTCACGGGATATGAATCTCGCTAAGATCCGCAAAGTCTATCTCTATAAGACGGCGCGTTACAGCATGGTGGCACCAATGCAGTCTGGGGCAATCCTTGCAGGTGCGAATGACACGATTCTTCACATCATCGAACGCTATGGCGTGCATGCCGGAATCGCCTATCAGATCGCCGACGATCTCCGAGGAATGCTCGGCACTCGCAAA
>CAZDEK010000064.1:0-4406 GCA_964504625.1 uncultured Candidatus Saccharibacteria bacterium | reverse complement strand
ACTCCCGACCTCTTGCATGCCATGCAAGCGCTCTAGCCAACTGAGCTATAGCCCCACGTATTCTGCAAAAGAACCGCCTCATTGTGCCAGATTTGAAGGGATATTTCAATAACAATTGAATGTGTCCCGCCCCTCGAAAGGGGCGGGACACCGAGAAGTCAGACAGCAACGAGATGTCGAGTGGACTTGCGATCCTTCGGCTGTGCTGGCTTCTTCTTACCAGGAGGCTGACGCTTGCGCGGCTTACGCCGATCGGCGTGCTTCTCCTTCGCCAGCGGCGGATCCTCCATGGAGGTCACCGGGCGCAGAGTCGCCTTTAGCTTGTAGCCAAGCCAGCAGTCCTTGTTGCAGAACGCTGGCGGCTGCGTATCGGGCACCGATTCGTAGTCATAGAACGTGCGCCCTACTGCACCACACTCGGCACAGACGGTGGCATCGGTCCGCAGCTCACGTACCGTGCGATAGCGGTTGGTCACACGAACTGGCATGAAGCCTTTGGTCTTGGACAATGGAGAGACTTTCTGTCGCTGGGGCAGGTACAAATTGCTCAGTTACTTTACATAAATTTATGATTTTTGTCAATGAACTAGTACCTACATCGTAAGATGGAGCGCATCTTGCTCTCGACAATGATAAGCCTATTTTGTAGCGGTCAATACGACATGCTTTGCTGAGCGAGCGAGTACCTTACATTTACCAAATTCATTATCGAGGGCTCGCAGCACCCACGGCTTCAGACGCGCTTCAACAACTATCACAAGCTTGCCACTTTCTTTCAACCGGTCGAAACTATCATGTATCATCGCCTCCACCACTTCCCTACCCCGATGGGTCGGCGGGTTACTGACGATGAGATCAAACCTGCTCTCAGCATCAATATCTTCATAGCCTGGGCTGGCGATAATCTCAGCGTTGGCGAGTTGATTACGCTCAACATTTGCACGCGCCGCCTTTACAGCTCCCATATCACTGTCGAGGCCGATCACTGAAGCCTGAG
The DNA here is from genome assembly GCA_964504625.1 of uncultured Candidatus Saccharibacteria bacterium. Lineage (GTDB taxonomy): Bacteria > Patescibacteriota > Saccharimonadia > CAILAD01 > CAZDEK01. The sequence goes on along the minus strand of CAZDEK010000064.1, from coordinate 3,409 downwards.
CACGATGCGCCGCCAGCCAGACTGTCATCGCGCCCCAGCCGCAGCCCCAATCGAGTACGTCTGTATAATCCCAGTCAGCAATTTGCTCGATGAGTAAACGTGTACCGCGATCCAGATCTTTTGGCGAAAAAAGGTCTGGTCGGGTTTCGCAATCAACGCGAGTGCCACCGATCTCAAACGTCACCATGTCAGCTCAGAGCCTCGCACGATAATGGTAGTATGTCCCTCGCGAGCATCAAGCTGCTTGAGGCGCTTGAAGACACCAGCCCGTGACATCGCCCGGCGTAATCGTTCCACAGCCTGATCTTGTGCAAAATTCGTGCGATCGCCCCAGCGCTCAGCCAAGCGGCCCTTTAATTCGAAGCGATCTTCACCGATTGGCTCGAGATACCAATCCACTACCGACTCGACCGGCACATCAATAATCTCCAGCTCATCATTGACTACCACTTCAGGAGTTTCAGCCAGCAGTCGGACAGTCCGTGCTTGCAGCTCAGCGAGACCAGTATGCTCCTGGCTTGACAGCTCAATGATATCGTCTGGCTTGCAACCGGCGGCTTTGGCGAGCTGCTGGCGTTTTAGCTTGGCTTCTTTGGCGTCAATAAACGTGACTTTTGAGAGCACCACCAGGCTTGGCCGCTCAGCGAGCTCCTTCGAATACGCCGCGAGCTCCTCTCGGATGATGCGGAAACTTTTCGTCACATCATCATCTGTGACATCTACCAAGTGCAACAGCACACGGGTGCGTTCAACGTGGCGTAAGAATTCATCACCCAGCCCCTTACCCTTACTAGCTCCCTCAATCAGACCAGGTATATCTGCCACTGTATACTCAGTATCAGCATATTTCGCCACGCCTAGATTTGGCACGAGAGTTGTGAAAGCATAGTCAGCGATCTTCGGTCGGGCCCCAGAAATAACTGAGAGTAATGTTGACTTGCCAGCGTTAGGCAAGCCTACCAGGCCAACGTCGGCAATCAGTTTCAACTCAAGCTGTAGCTCCTTCGCTTCGCCGGGTGCACCCAGCTCAGCAAATTTCGGTGCTTGAAAGGTACTCGTAGCGAAATGAGTATTCCCAAGCCCCCCACGACCCCCACGTGCCACGATCGCTTCATCGCCGTCCTTCACCAGATCGGCAATCACCCGCTCGCCATCCCAGACAACCGTGCCAGGTGGCACGACTAGCGTTAAGTCAGTGCCATTCTTACCATGCCGCTTATTTGCACCTCCCGGAGTGCCCGCCTCGGCCTTCCAAGTCTTCTGTACCCGATATTTGGACAGCGTCGAGCTGTTATGGCTGGCGCGAATGACGACATTGCCACCATGCCCACCATCACCACCATCGGGGCCGCCCTTCGGCTGAAACCGTGTACGCAAAAAAGAGACGCGGCCATCTCCGCCGCGCCCGGCTTCTACCTGGGCTGTCGCTCGATCGATAAACATCTCTGCAATCGTTTTCCTTTTTGACATTATAACATAAATATTGTAATACAGGTAACCCTCATACTGATTCCGCAAATATGCTACGATACCAGTAAGTCGCACCTTTTTAGGAGGCAGCATGGTTGTACCAACCTTTTTCGTTTTTGTACTCATGTGCCTGGTCGGTGTCGGCATCGTCTCAGCGATCCGGATTCGGCGGCAAGATCATACATGGTCAGAAGAGGATCTCGAGAAAGCACATGAGTATGCACTCTGTGCGGATGATCAGTCTGAAAGTATCGAGCGGCGCAGTATGTTTCAGGAGTGGTCGCAGGCACATTACGAGGGGTATACAAACAACCGTGGTTCCGCAAACGCAACCCTCATCATCATCGTCTGCCTGATCGCATTCGAGGCATACCTAACCTACTTGTTCATCTTTCAGACGAACTGGTAACCACACCCCGGCTTATCGCCGGGGTTTTCCCTTGACGAAAATAATGCTTTATGTTTTCATGAGCGTAAGTACCTTCCTATCGTCGCAAACATTTGGGGGAAGACATGTTCAACGCACTTGCTAGTTGGCTACTCGATCTCATCGACAAAATCAACAGTCAGCCGGCGCCGATGCCCGAAATTTGGTGGATGGGCGTCTACTGTTGGCTCGGCATCGCCTTCGTTCACCTCGCGTGGGAAGACCACCAATCCGAGCAGTCCGACTTCGAAGAGCTGATGGAGATGGCTGACTATGTCGAACATCGAGAGTATCAGCTCACCAACCAGCTGAATCAAGGTCTCGAATACGACTACGACTACGCGCTGCTCCATAGGTGGTGGTTCCCGTTCGTAGTTCGAGGTGCTTGGTGGGGCGCTCTGGCGATGGGTATCTCGCTGTTTGGCTTCACACGACTGACGATCGTCTCACGACCTTGGCTGCCGAGCTGGCTGGCGTGGACATTGATCGTCATTGGCGTCACGCTGGCTATCGTTTCGGTCGTCGGCTTCACCATCGCGCATACGGTGCGGGCACGCAAGCTGTACAAGCTGCGTCGCAAGTACGGCTGGCCGAAGCGCCGTGAACATGAACCGCTCGTGTATAAGTTTCCCAAGTCGTAGCCACTACAGCTCAGGGGGAAAGATGCAACATCCACTCATACCCGAAGACATCTCGAACGTCACGCTCATCACCGTAGGAGCCGTCTGCATGCTGTTCGCGCACCTGATCATCGTGCTGTACTTCTACGAGATGAGGCGTTCGCGCTCGAAGGAGCGCCATGAATAGCCCACGAACGACCATGCTGATCATCGGCCTGCTACTGGCAGGAGTGGGTTGGCTGATGATGCAGTGGGGCTGGCGCAAGTCAGATCTGGCGAGCAGCCGCGTCATCAAGGATTTTTATCGTATCCTAGCCGAACGTCCGCAATCTGACCCCATGGCAGATCCAGACTTCCGTGAGGATGATGAAGATCTGAGGATCGCCTTTCTTGGCCTGTTCATCGGCTTCGGCCTCTGCTTTTTCGGTGCAGCTATCTGCCTAAAAGCACTCGACTACCTGCCCAAGTAACTGAAAACCGACCCTGGTTCTACTAGGGTCGGTCTTCTTTTTACTTGAGTTTTTAGTAGATGTAGCGGAACGAGCTAGCCGGTACGGTGCGACTACTGACGCGATTCCAGCCACCATTGTAGTTCATCTCAGAGATCGTCACTGAGCTGCCGTTGACAGCTTCGACGTAGGCTACGTGACCATAGCCACCCCAACCACCCGAAGTCTGGGCAATCGCACCGACGCGTGGTGCACTACCGACCGCATAGCCTGAGGCAATAGCATTGTAGTACCACTGGCTCGCATTACCCCAATTCGATGGAACTGCTCGACGGCTAGCAACATAGTACGTGCAATACCCATAGGCATAACCATTACCACCGAAGCTCGGACGGAAGTTACTTGTAGCTGAACGGGTCGATGCTACCTGAACCGTATTAGCC
>CAZDEK010000063.1:0-4478 GCA_964504625.1 uncultured Candidatus Saccharibacteria bacterium | reverse complement strand
CCTTCGTCTATCAGGGTATCGCCGGAGATCTCGATCTGAAGTTCATCGAGCTGATCCAAAAGATGGTCGGCGCTGTCTGCCGACCCGATTGGTTCTTCGTGTTGGACATTCCGCTGGAGACATCAGTTCAGCGTCTGGCTGAGCGTGGTGAAGCGGCAGATGCCTTCGAGATTCGCGGTCATGGCTACCGCGAACGCGTCAACTCTGGCTATCGCAAGTTGCCGCTTGTGCTGCGTGATTATGGGTATCACATACAGGTACTCAACGGTGATCACCAGGCTAATTATGTGCAGCGGCAGATCACCGATATCGTCAAGCCGTGGCTCAAGGCTTGATACACGCCCCTGGGGAAACCCAGGGGCTTACTTATTGTGCTTTGACAATTGTTGTTTGGTACAATGCCGTAGACCTTGCACCTTCTGTATAGAAAGCGAAGCATCATGACCTACACAAGTGACGAACGAGAATTGCTCGAGAAGATCGTCACCAATGTCGACAGTGCCGTTTACTTCTTCACCGGTGATCAGCCGGCTGAGTTGGTCGGCGCTGCTATGGCGCGCGTGTCGCGGGCACAGGCTGACCCGCGCGGAATCTGGCTCAATGAGTTCTCGGCCGACGGCTTGTCGCGTACTGAGGATCTCATCCAGCGTGTCGTTTCTGACTACGGCGATGATTCGGTCCAGCAGCTGGTGCCCGTCCAGTTCGTCACCAGCCGCATCAGCAATCTCATGACCAAGCACGTAGAGTGGCCGCGGATTGGCATGGCCTATCTCGAGCAGTCGACGCGCTACATCTTCTTCGATCAGCGCGACGCGGATGGCAACTGGCAGTACTACGTTCCGACGAACCTGCCAGCCGAAGTGCAGATGCGCTATCGGCGCGAGCTGGACGCCATCTTCGAGGCCTATTCGGAGATCGTGCATCCGATGTACGACTACTTCATGGAGGCGAAGGCCGATCAGCGCGGCGACACCCCTGAGGGGGCGTGGAAGTCGACGATTCGAGCACAAGCCTGCGACGCGGTCCGTGCCATGCTGCCTGTAGCTACGCGCTCGACGGTGGCCTTCACCGGCAACGCGCAATCACTCGAGAATCTCATCATGCATCTGCGTTCGTTCGAGCTGGCAGAGGCGCAGTGGCTGGCAGATACGTTGACCCATGAAGCACGCAAGTTGCCGTATCTGGCGCCTTTCATCACTAGGGTGGATCGACCAGATCGCGGGTTGGCGACCTCGGCCTATCGGCGTGAAGTCCGGCAAAGTTTGTCGCAAGTCACACAGGCGGCCCTGAGGACATCCGACAGGGTGATGGACTCTTTGAACGCTCGCAATCGAGACAGTCAATACCGAGCGCAAAAATATGTTCGACTGATTGATCATGAACCTCGCGATGAGCGAGAGCTACTTGCCTGGATCATGTTTCCGTATGCTTCGGGCTATAGCTTGGATGAGCTGAAGCGACGGGCATCCATGATGGACCATGACGCGCCTGAAATCTTTGCCGCCGCGATTGGCGAACGTCTCAACCGGCGCCACAAGCCGGGTCGGGCCTTCGAACGGGCTCACTTCTGGTGGGAGATTGTCGATGAGTACGCCAGCTACCGCGACCTCCAGCGTCACCGGATGGTGGATGCGTGGGATTGGCAGCCACTGACGACACTCTACGGCTACGAGGTGCCAGAGGTGCTCGCTGAAGCGGGAGAAGCTGTCGTCAGTCGCTATGTTGAGGCCTTCGATCGCTCGGAAGCCTACTACGAGCGTCTGATTACTGACGGCTTTGAGGCTGAAGCCCAGTACGTCACGTTGCTGGGTCACCGCATGCGTTACAGCTTCGGTACCAATCTTCGTGAGCTCTATCACATGCTCGAGCTGCGCACACAACCAGCCGGTCACCCCGGCTATCGGGCGATCTGCGGCGAGATGTATCGTCTCCTCAGCGAGGTATATCCCAGTCTCGCGGCCGGTATGCGCTTCGTGAACACCAAGGGGGAGAGCGAGGAGCTCACCCGTCTGGCGGCGGAACGAGCCAACGCTATGAAGCGTGGCGAGCTCTAGGTCATTGACCGTCCTGCAGATCTGTAGGACGGTCTCTCTTTATTATTGACGCTTGATGGCTAATCTGGTACTATATCTTGGTACGAACCGAAGACAGGAGCTGGCTCACGCCTTAATTCGCTCCCGAGGAACGACGACATCGTAAACGATTTGTCTCTCATGTCTTCTGTCGCACCAGAAGATTTTTTAATATCAGAGGTCGAAGAATGGCGAAGACTCGCGAACAAAAAGAGCGTGACCTGACGAAACTCGTCGAGCGCTTGGATACTGCGAAGCTTGCTGTCCTGACCGATTACCGTGGGCTGGATGTGCCGGCGATTGAGGAACTACGGGCGAATTTGCGCGAGAAAGGCATTGCCTTCTCGGTCGCGAAGAACACCCTCCTCAAGCGGGCTGCCTCACAGAGCGCCAAGGAAATCACTGAGCTGGAGGTCTTTACTGGACCGATGGCCGTGGCCTTTGGCTACGATGAGGTCGAAGCGGCGAAAGTCATCGCTGACTTTGCCAAAGAGCATCCTGAGCTCGAAGTGGTAGGTGGCATAGATGACGCCGGCGCGGTTCTCTCGAAAGAAGCCGTCATGGCGCTCGCCAAGCTTCCCAGCCGCGAACAGCTTCTCGCCCAGGTGGTCGGTACGGTTGCCGCTCCATTATCCGGTATGGTCCGGGTATTGAACGGCAATGTCTCAGGACTAGTGTATGCCTTGCAAGCTATCAAAGATAAGAAGGAAGCAGCTGCCTAGCGGCTGAAATTAAGGAGAATATTATGGCTGAAGAAGTCAAGAATGAAGCTGCTGAAGCGGCAACCGAAGAAGTCAAAGAAGTTCCCGAAAAGTTTAAGAAACTCGTCGATGAGCTCGACAAGATGAGCGTGCTCGACCTGTCCGAGTTCGTGAAGACCCTCGAGGATCACTATGGCGTGTCAGCCGCTGCCCCGGTCGCAGTCGCCGGTGTGGCTGCTCCTGCCGGTGACGGTGCCGCAGAAGCTGCCGAAGAGAAGAGTCAGTACAACATCATGCTCCAGTCGGCTGGTGACAAGAAGATCGAGGTCATCAAGGCTGTGCGTGAAATCACTGGTTTGGGTCTGGCCGAGTCTAAGGCCCTCGTTGATGGTGCTCCTAAGATGGTGAAAGAAAACGTCGCCAAGGAAGAAGCCGAAGAGGCCAAGGGCAAGCTCGAAGCTGCCGGTGCCACCATCGAGCTCCAGTAAGCTCCCATTTTACAAGCGTAAAAGACCGCCTTCGGGCGGTTTTTTCATGAGCTGTACAAATTCTGTTTGCATTCTGTCTGGTTTGAGTGGTACACTGAACGCAAATCTGTGGGACAGATTGGCTAACCTAAAAAAGCGAGTAATATATGGTAGAATCAAATACAAATGAAGCCCGCTTGCAGCAGCTCGCCGCGCAGCTGCGGGCCGCGGAAGAGCAGGTCAAACGCATCCATGATCAGCTGGACGCGATGGGTATTAAAGCTGACGAACTGCCTGAGCCAGCGAAAGTTACGCCACGCCAAGCAACGGCGGCGAGTGATGGTTCAAGTATCGGCAAGATCATCGAAGGAGTTTTCGATGGTCAGAATATGATAGGCCCGAACGACAAGACCTATCCGGTGCCAGCGAACTACGCCTCGAAGTCGAAGCTCGTCGAAGGCGATATCCTTAAGCTCACCATCTCCGAGGATGGCAGCTTTATCTATAAGCAAATTGGTCCAGTTGAGCGTAAGAAGCTGATTGGTCGCATCGTTATGCAGGATGGTACCTATATGGTGGAAGCCGGCGGAAAGCTCTATCACGTACTGTTTGCAAGCGTTACATATTTCAAAGCGCAACCAGGCGATGAGGTGACCGTGGTTATACCAGGTGATAGACCAGCCTCTTGGGCAGCGATTGAAGCTGTCATTGGCTAGTCGTCAGTCTAACTAGCCATTTTAGCAGCTAGTGCTGACTAGCCTCGACGGGGTATACTACGTACTAACGATACCGCAAGACACGTAATGTTTGAGGAGGGGTAGTGAGTCGTCAGGCGTTATACCGCATGTACCGGCCGACGGATTTGCATGAAGTAGTTGGTCAAGGCCATATTGTGAGCGCGCTTGAAGCGGCGCTGGCTGCAGATCGTATTGCGCATGCCTATTTACTGACTGGTCCACGCGGCGTCGGCAAGACGAGCGTAGCGCGTATTCTCGCCCGGCGGGTGAATCAATTACCAGCCGATCATGACATCACACTTGAGCTCGACATCCTTGAGATTGATGCGGCTTCCAATCGTGGCATTGATGAAATTCGTGCTCTCCGTGACAAGATCTCGGTTGCCCCGGCGCGGTTACGCTACAAGGTATATATTATTGATGAAGTCCACATGCTCACGCGAGAAGCTTTTAATGCCCTCTTGAAAACTCTAGAAGAGCCGCCCGCCCACGCCATCTTCA
>CAZDEK010000062.1:0-4499 GCA_964504625.1 uncultured Candidatus Saccharibacteria bacterium | reverse complement strand
CCAGATACCGTACCGCAGTTTTGGCCGGTGATACTCGTGCCGGTACAAAATGTCAGCAGCTCATTGACCGCCAGGGCTACTTGCATCTGCTGGCTAGTACTGGCCGCAACGGTGCCAGTATCGATCGCAGTCGTCCAGGCATTGTCGGAATAGGTCGTGATACGTGCATAGAAGGTTGTGTTGTTGGCGGTTGGATTCGTCAGGTTACTGATGGTAATGCTAACCCCGGCTGAAGGAGCGCCGGTATTTGAGTTATTGGCAATCCGTAGTCGGCCATTCGTCGTGAAGGTGCCGGTCCATGAGCCACCTGAACCGATGTTCGATACTGTACCGACCGTGGCACTCGTCGAAGTAAAGCCAGTTGGTACACCTGTACCGGCCGGCGAACAGCTACCAGATGCCGTATCACAGATATCGACATTCACAGATTTGATCGTCGTGGCAGCTGCGGCTGTAAAGACAAATGTGTAACTAACACCTGATGCTCCCCCGGAAGAATCTGATAGGGTGACTTTTCGAGCCGTTAGCTGAGCCGCCTCAGCCGGGTTCGGCGCCATGAGCCAACCCGCAACTGCAATGACTAGCGCCGCCACTCCATAGAGTAGCTTGCGAGCGTGAAGATGTCGCCAACCAGCCCGCATGATTAGAAGTTCGCCGTTGCGATATAGGTTAGTGTGGTCGAGTAACTCCCGGGCGGGGTGATACCTGCGATGTTAGCGATGTAGCTGACGGTAAAGGTATTAGAGTTCGTCGGGCCAGCCGCTGAAGCTACCGTATCACCTGTCACAAAGCGGAATTGATTGGTTGTGGCATAGTTTGCGGCCGCCGCTCCAGAACCCGAGCCACTGGCTGCTGATCCAACTGATGGCGATGAGTTCGAAACAAGGTTGATACCAAATTGACTACTATTTTGGCTGCTGGCGGTTTGCGTCGATAGTGCGGTAATCTGATTCGCGCCCGAGGCTAAGGTGCTGCCATTGACGGTGATATTGTAGCCTGAGGCGGCATTTGTCGAGGCAGACATGGTCGAGGTACCTGTTCCTGTGGTAGAAGTTGTCAGAGTACCCAACGCTACCGAAGCGGTTGCTAGAGTGAAGGTCAGTGCCTCATCAACGCTGGCAGTCACTGTTATCTGTCCGGCTGTAGAGGCAGCGACTACGCCTGTATCAATCGCGCTGGTATAGTTAGCTGCAGAATATGTCGTAATTCTCACAAAGAAGGTCGAGTTAGAAGCTGACGGGTTCACGACGTTGCTAAAACCGACCGTTTGCGCACCAGTCGGGGCGGCAACGTTACCAGACTTATTGAGGCGCAATGAACCAGCTGTTGCTGTATCAACCACCCAGCCTGAAGCATCACCTAAGTTTGTTGGCTGTGAAGTCAGTGTCGATGATGACTGCGAAAAACCAGCTGGGGTTGAACAGGCTCCACTGGCGGTCGTACAGACTTGAAAATCAACAGATTTGATAACCGTATTACTCGGTACTGTGAAGTTAAATGTGTAGGTCGTGGAAGCACTAGCAGCCGAACTGCCGAGGGTCACTTTTCGAGGCGTAATCTGAGCAGCATTGGCTGGTGTGGCGACCAATAGCCCGCCGACAAACAACAAGACTGCCAAGAGGATGCGGCCAAGCGTAAAGTGAAGTGTTTTTTTGGTGTTCGCCATAAGATAATGCTAGATTTATCACACTGTACCATAACCAATTTATCAAGCGCAAGCATTGTATACTAGAACTATGCAATATCTCGTGATTGTAGCTCTCCTACTGGGAATAGTCAGCACAGCTCATGCCCAGCCCTATGGAACAGGTAATTATGATGCCAATGTACCCTATGGCAGCCAAACCAGTCTGACTATCGCTACGAATGGTAATGTCACCATCCCTGTATCACCAAGTGATAGTGGTACGCTAGCGACTGGCAATAGCCTGGTAACCGTGACGTCAACCGATGTCGTCGGCTATAAGCTCTACATTCGCTCGAATGGATCAACTAATCTCGCCAACGGTGGCTCAAATATTCCCGCCAGCGGCAATGGCAGCCCGGCCGCTCTGGCGGTCAATACCTGGGGCTACAATACCGATGGAAGCAGTAACTTCGTCGGCACAACACTCTCAGATGTACTCATTCGCAATGGCGTAGGCCCATTCGCATCCGGCGATGTCACAACCGTCAAGTATGGTGTAAAAATCGATAATGCCAAACCGGCCGGCAACTACTCCGGCACGGTCATTTATACCGCGGTCCCCCAGACTCAGTAGTCCGCTTGCGCCGCCAGCGCAGGCCAACTATTGCCATCGCTGCAAACAAGCCGATCAGTAGAGCAGTCGGCCCGAGAGGTGTATAGACTACCCAGCGACTTGCCCGAGTGGCCGGCACATCACCCAGGCCAACCATATACTGTAACTGATAGATCCCTGGCCAACTCCCCAGATCAGCCGTACCTGATACGAAACGGACGGTATTCGGCAGAATCAAGTGCTCATATTCAGCCTGCGCCATGACTCGCCCGAATATATCCCGTGTCGTCAATGTCAGACGTGAACGATAATGCACGCTGCCGGTATTACTCAGGCTCAGTGACCAACTCACCGGCGACTGCCGCGTCCAATGTGGCACATCGAGTCGCTTAAGCTGTCCTTGTTTCGTGATTGCCCCTGGAACTGTCATGTAAACCAAAGATGCAGCGCGTTGCACTGGATTGATTCCATCGGCATTAGAGTCCTGAGTCTCTAGGGCTGCAATGAGCGCGAAATACTTACCGCCCGGCTCAGCATCAGTTGGTGCACCGATGGCATAGTCGACCTTTCTCGTCTCACCAGGCTTAAGATCAAATTTCGGCTGACTGAATTGTACCCAGCGGGTAATTGCTGCATCAGGGTCAAAGTCATAGTTATAGGCTTCATCAACAACCGAGAAAGCTTCGGCCGAGAATGTCACGGTGGCTGGCAGCTGGCTGCCGTTGCGCACCGTCAACTGGCCGCTGGTAGCCTCACCGGGTTGTATCGTCACTTCACTACGCAGAGGCTCGAGCGAAAGCGTGCCGGCTCTCGCTGGCTGCGGAATGACCAGGCATGCACCGGCCAAAGCTATTGCCGCAAAAGCTGCATGCCAGCGCCGCATCACACCTCGCGCTTGGTCAGTAGTACCTGAATGTCATTGATGACATTGATGTAGTGACGGGTGGCAAAGGCGCGAGCCTCTTCGCTCCGAGCCGCCCACTCAGGTGTAAAAGCGTAGCCGTAGCTGAAATCGAAGTCAGCCGTGACGTTATAGTGATCGAGGCCATTGGCCTTCAACCATTCTTGGTTAAAGTATAAAAAAGTCGCTTCCGAAATCGCCCGGGTATGCGTCGGATCTTGCCAAGCACGCATCGAACTGTAATAAGGCGCGATAATTTGGCACTGTGCCCCCGGCTTCATAATGCGATACAGCTCATTCATGAAAGCTATAAGATCTTTCGTATGCTCGATGTAATGACTGATATTCACTTCATCGACCGAGTTATCTTGAAATGGCCATGGATATACTTCGAGATCATGCACGACATCCACGCCTTCCCCTGGTGCGATGTCAACGCCCATAAAGCCCTCTCGCTTATTCTGACCGCAGGCTAGATCCAGCCGCAGTGGCTCATTCACCTTTTCTTTCGTTATCTTAGTTCGCTTTTCAGCCATGTGCCCCTCCTTTACCAGACGATGTCTGTATTGATGTCATAATGCCCGACTTTCACACGCGTATCGCAGGCGAATTTGTAGCCTAGCGCGCCAGCTTTCTCAAAGAAATGCAGGTCCTGCGTGTACGAACGCACCCCTCGGCCTGGTTCATAGCTATGCTCTGTTTTAAACCACTCGCCGCGCGGCAAACGCTCATCGCGAAAAATATCGAGCTTCCAGAGATTAAAGCCCATACCGAGGCCGTTCGCTTCTTGGATCGTGTCAGGCTGAGGCACCTGCGGTATGAAGTTCTTGGGCATGACTTTCGGATCGCCATAAATCATCGGCTGACCTTCTTCGCCTTTCGTCCAGTAGAGTCCGCCGATGACGTCATAGTCTTTCATGCCTTCGTAGAGCTTGAGTAGACCATCCGGCGGAGGCATGTTATCTTCCTCGATAGTAAGCAAGTACTTCCAGGTGCTCAGGCCAGGATCGCTCAGGATATTCATGATCATCTGGTTATATGCCTCACCGACTTCGAGGCCAATGGCAAAAATCGGCCCGACGACTTTCTGATTCATGGGACGCATAAGCGCCATCCAGCTCTGCACGACCTTCGCCGGAATCTGCCCGCGCGTCGGACAAATAATAATTGTCGAAAGGTCCTGATACGTCTTGGCCTTCAGCAAGCGATCATTCGTGTCGGGGTTGAGGTTGTGATAGCCCTCGGTGGGCGTCATGACGATCTGAGGCTTCATCGATAGTCTCCATGATACGGGGCAAAGATTTGGCAACAAAGCATGAGCAGCATCCTAATAGGTCGCGTTATACATGACGTTGTAG
>CAZDEK010000061.1:0-4590 GCA_964504625.1 uncultured Candidatus Saccharibacteria bacterium | reverse complement strand
ACCCTGATAATCGGATTCTCCTTAAGGTGTCTATCGATGATGCTGAAAAGGCCGATGCGATTTTCTCCAAGCTCATGGGTGATGAAGTGAGTTTGCGCAAGAACTTCATTCAGACGCATGCGAAATCAGTAACCAATTTGGATGTCTAATATGGCCGAACTTCCCAAAACTCCTTCATCAGAGCAAACGCCTGAAGAGCAGGCAAATCAAGCCATGATCCAATCCGGCATCGGCACGGTAAAGTTCCAGCCGATCGAGTCAGAGATGGAGAAGAGCTATCTCGAGTACGCGATGTCGGTCATCGTCTCGCGGGCCCTACCAGATGTGCGGGATGGCCTTAAGCCAGTCCATCGCCGTATTTTATACGCCATGCATACGATTGGTCTGCGCTCGACCGCAAAATACCGTAAGTCAGCTACTGTGGTCGGTGAAGTGTTGGGTAAATATCACCCACATGGTGACTCGGCCGTATATGACTCGATGGTGCGTATGGCCCAAGATTTTAGCCTCCGCTACCCAATGGTGGATGGACAAGGCAACTTCGGTTCCATCGACGGTGACTCAGCGGCTGCTATGCGCTACACCGAAGCCCGTATGACGAAGATTGCTGAGGAGATGCTGGCGGATATCGATAAAAACACTGTTGATTTCATGCCGAACTACGACGGTAGCCAGAAAGAGCCACGAGTTTTGCCGGCCGGTTTACCGAATTTATTGCTCAATGGTGTCCAGGGTATAGCTGTCGGTATGGCGACGAATATTCCAACACATAATTTGACAGAAATCATCGATGCCATTGTGCATATTATTGATACCCCTGAAGCGACGAACGATGATCTGATTAAGATCGTGAAAGGCCCTGATTTCCCGACTGGTGCAGTGATTTATGACGATGGAGGCATTGCTTCGGCCTATGGCACCGGTAAAGGCAGCATTGTCATGCGCGCCGTGGCGGAGATTGTTGAGTCAAAGAAGGGTCGACAGTCAATCATCATTACAGAGATCCCCTATCAGGTAGTGAAGGCCACACTCGTAGAGAAGATCGCTGACTTAGTGCGGGATAAAAAAGTGGTTGGCATTTCAGACATTCGTGACGAGAGCTCGGATCGTGGCGGTATGCGTATTGTCATCGAGCTGAAGAAGGACGCATACCCGCAAAAGATTCTCAATCAGCTCTATAAGCACACGCCGATGCAGACAGCTTTCCACGTGAATATGCTCGCGCTCGTTGATGGTATCCAGCCGCGTGTTTTGAATCTCGAGATGGTGTTACGACACTACCTCGATCACCGCAAAGTTGTTATTCGACGTCGTACTGAGTTTGAACTGAAGAAGGCTCAGGATCGAGCTCACATCCTCGAAGGTCTGTTGAAGGCACTCGATGAGATCGATGCAGTCATCACAACCATCCGTGAGAGTGAGACGCAGGAAGAAGCTCGCACGAACCTGATGAGCCGCTTTAAGCTGACAGAAGTTCAGGCTAATGCGATTTTGGCGATGCAATTGCGTACCTTGGCCGGACTCGAGCGAAAAAAGATACAAGATGAATATGACGAGCTGACTAAGCTGATTAAGCAGCTCCAGGAGATTCTCTCGAGTGAAGAAAATATTCTCAAGGTCATTCGTAAAGAGCTTGAAACTATCAAGCAAAAATATAGTGACGCGCGGCGCACCCGTATCGAGCGCAAAGCGGTGGGTAATTTCTCCGAAGAAGATTTGGTGCCAAATGAGGACGTTATTATCTCACTCACCCATGGCGGATATATCAAGCGGATGCCGGCCGACACGTACAAGAGTCAGGGGCGTGGTGGCAAAGGCATTTTGGGTATGCAGACAAAGGAAGAAGATGTTGTTGAGCATCTCCTGAAAGCACAGAATCACGATTGGATGCTGTTCTTTACCTCGCAGGGCCGCGCTTTCCGACTGAAGACCTATGAGATCCCAGCTGCAAGCCGTATTGCGAAAGGTGTGTCGATCGTAAATCTATTAAACCTCGCACCTGAAGAGAAGGTGACCAGTATCCTGACACTCACCCAGAAAGAGGAGGCGCCTTATCTGTTTATGGCGACACGCAATGGCACCATTAAAAAGAGTAAATTGGCTGACTTCGCCAATATTCGGAGTACCGGCATCATTGCGATAAAGCTTGATGTGGGCGATGAGCTTAAATGGGTGAAGAAGGCTGCTGAGGGTGACGACATCATGCTTTCGACCTCTAAGGCACAAGCGCTTCGCTTCGGTCAAGAAGCAGCTCGTCCAATGGGTCGGGCGACCCGAGGCGTACGCGGCATGCGCCTGCGTCCAGGTGACAACGTGGTGGGTGTCGATGTGATCGGTGCTGAAGAAGGCCTTATGCTGGTGGTGTGTGCTAATGGCTATGGGAAGCTGACGAAAACCCAGCAATTTACTAAGCATGCGCGTGGTGGTGTCGGTATTAAAGCTGGTGTAGTCACTACCAAGACTGGTGAAGTGATTGATGCGCGCGTGGTTCGTTCGCTGGATGATGATCTTCTCATTATTTCGCGACAAGGCCAGGTGATTCGCTTACGCCTGAAAGATATCTCGGTGATTGGCCGGGCAACGCAAGGGGTTCGCATTATGAAGATGAAAGATGGCGACGAGGTAGCATCGATTGCCTTAATTGAGAATCTCGCTGAGCTCGTAGACGGCGATGTCGCTGATACGACAGAGTAATTGACTGGCGGCGCAACACGGCATCAGGTAGGATAAAAGCACAAGCATGATCCGCCGCACAATGCATAGTCTGAAGAAATTGCCTCGCCGAGTCCGTACTCGGTTGAGCCATCATTTAGTGTCTCCCACCGCGATGATTCGCGAGCTTGGTGTGGGTGAAGGTGATGTCATTCTCGAGCTGGGTAATCCAGTTGGTTTTTTTGCTTCAGCGGCTCTTGAACTCGTCGGGCAGCCTGGGAAAGTCATTGTGGCGGCAGCCTCCGATGAAGCGTTGGAGCGCGTCGGTCACCTCGGTCATGTTCGGCAACTTGAGACGACGCTTCTGGCTGATGTGCTCTTAGGTAGGGCGCTAGAGCATGGAAGCGTTGATTGGGTACTGCTCACGAATGTGCTGTCATCCTCGCTGAATCCTGATCATTTTTGCATAGCCGTTACCCAGTATGTCCGGCCAAAGGGTAAGGTAGTGATTCTTGATTGGCAAATCCGTCCCTCGGCTGGACCGCTAGAGGATCGGCGGGTGAGTCGAGAGCAGGCTATTCGGATGATGACCGCCTGTGGACTCAAATTCGTGCGGGCGCTTCACACACCGGGCTATCAATATGGCTTAGTCTTCGAGATTGGTGCCAGATAGGGTACAATAGCTGCAAGAAAAAGTTGAGGGGTTATGAATCTGTCTGAATATCTGTACGTGCCGTTCATCGCCTGGGCATTAGCTCAAGGCATCAAGTTTATCATTGCCATGTTTAAGGGTGAATATCGGCCAAGCTTGCTGTTTGCCTCTGGGGGTATGCCGAGCGTTCATTCGGCGACTGTTGCATCGCTAGCGACGGTTGCACTGATTGAGGCGGGCGCTGGCAGTCCGTTGTTTGGTATCACAGGTGTGTTTGCAGCTATTGTCATGTATGACAGCCTCGGCGTACGACGTTCGGCTGGAGAGCAGGCGAAAGTGCTGAATCGCTTGATAGCCGATCTGCAGACTTCTGGAGCGGTCAAATCGACGAATAGCTACCAGCATTTGCGTGAGATTCTCGGGCATCGACCGCTTGAAGTCGCCATCGGTGCAGTCTTTGGTGTGGTTATGGCCTGTACGCTGCTTTTTAGTCAAGTTTCGGCAAAGTTACCTTGGTTACTGACTACACCTTCTCGATTAGCACAGGGTATAGAGATTGGGCTGGCTATTTTTCTGATTCTCTTTGGTCTCGCTAGCTGGTTGGTGTCGCGTCGCAAAAATGGCGGGTTACTTACCAGGTATGCACCGTTTGTGCAGCAAATCCTTTTTGCTAATCTGGTTACTGCGGGTTTACTTTTAGTCGCGGTGGTTTGTCAGCGTGAGAATATCAGCTGGTATGGTGAATGGGTTGGAGTCGTAGTGGTGCTCGGGGTATTCTTCTTCTGGAAGGCTTGGCTGTGGTATCTGTTACTGGTTGATGGAAAATTGCGAGCTACCCAAGTACCAGCTTCGGCTGAGCGTCAGGATAAGTGGCTGAAGAAGGCGAAAAAGCGCCCAGCTCGTCGTCGCAAGTAAAGTTGAGCTGATCTCTTGACACCTTGGCGCCAGATAGGGTAGACTAACTCTAGTAGCTCTCATGGCAGTGCTTATTTGATTGCGCGCCATACTGGAC
The DNA here is from genome assembly GCA_964504625.1 of uncultured Candidatus Saccharibacteria bacterium. GTDB lineage: Bacteria > Patescibacteriota > Saccharimonadia > CAILAD01 > CAZDEK01. The sequence goes on along the minus strand of CAZDEK010000061.1, from coordinate 274 downwards.
TCGAAAAAATCTAACATGGTTCTGGAAGAATCACTTCGCATGAGCCGTTATTTTTTTCTTGAGCCTCCAAGAGTTACGAACTTTGACAAGTGAACCGTGTCAGTTTCGACTGAAGTAAACGAAACGTTCGATTTACGTACAGGATTATGACGCAGACGCCGACCACTCGCTCGGCCCTGTGTGACATCAAAGCGAGTAGCTGGATTCATTACGAAGACAGTTGTGTATGAGAGTTTGATCCTGGCTCAGGATGAACGCTGGCGGCATGCCTAAT
>CAZDEK010000060.1:0-4628 GCA_964504625.1 uncultured Candidatus Saccharibacteria bacterium | reverse complement strand
TTTTCCGAAACCACCAGGGAAAAAGATATACATGCTGGCAGCGAAGCTCAAAGCCATCTTGCGCGCGAAGAAATAGTGAAAGGCTAGGACTCGGTTTGCATAGGCGTTGTGACCTTCGCCGTTGGTGATATCGATCGTTAAGCCGGCCGAAATACCACCTGCCTCGGCCGCACCGCGATTAGCTGCCTCCATGATACCGGGACCTCCGCCGGTTACAATGGCTGTCTCGCGCTCCGAAGCGAATCGCGCGGCAAGCTGTCGCGCTTTTTCGTAATACAAGCTACCCGGTTGAGCCTGTGAGCTTCCGAAGATAGAGACACTTTTTGGCAGCTCGGCGAGAAAATCAAAGGCTCGCCGAAATTCTTCTTCAATCCTATCTAGCCGTTGCGTCTCTTCGATGTCACTGACATAGGCTGCAGCATGAGCACGATATTGCTCGAGCGAGCGAAGCGGCTGAGACTTTTGCATAAGCTCATTGTACCAGAAGTGCTACAATGTCCTCATGGTGGCATCAGATGGTAAGCGAACCTTACACCTAGAGTCGAGCCGATCATGATAGTGCGGCGCGATGTAAAACAAGATCTCGCGGACTATGGTGTCATAGTCAGCCGACATGTCGTGACGTTCGTGAGCTTTATCTTTGCAACACTCATTATTGCTCTGGCGAGCTTGGGCGAGCGACAGGATGCAGTATTTCTTGCGAGTGTCTTGGGTCTCAATATTCTTATAGGGATCGTGCAGGAGGTGCGTGCGAAACGCGCGCTTGATCGCTTACGTCAGCAGGTACAACCAGTAGCTCATGTGGTTGTTACTTCAGGGAAAGTGGTCGAACGATCGTTGACTGAACTGAGCGTCGGTGACACGGTCCGATTGCAGCGTGGTGATCAAGTGCCCGGTGATGGGCATGCCGTTCGAGTTTCAGCCTTTGAAGTAAATGAAGCCTTCCTTACTGGTGAGAGTTTGCCGGTTGGTAAACGTGTGCGAGAAGAGGTTTTTGCTGGAAGCTTTGTGACCTCTGGGTCTGCCGATATCGTACTGGACGCCTTAGGTGAAGATACACGGCTCGGACGAGTTGAAGATAAAGTAACCCGTTTGCGCTGGAGAACGTCTGAGATACAACGGGCCGTCGGACTCACAATTACTGTAATGAGTTGGGGACTGATTGCTATCGCGCTGGCTTTAGCGTCACGATCGGCGCTACAGCGTAGCTTGGATGCCGATCTGTTGCGGCAAGTAGCCGCCATCGCCGCCACTATTGTGCCGGAGGGGCTATTACTCGCCACGACCATATTCTTTGCCTATGGTGCTGTCCGACTTTTTCGGTGGCGGGTCTTGTTGCAGCAGATTAATGCGGTCGAAACACTGGGGCGAGTACAGATCCTGTGCCTGGATAAGACAGGTACTTTGACTGAAGATCGTTTATCGCTCATTGGCTATCGGGTGATGGCCGGCGAGACTACTGATCGGCTGAAGCGCATATTTGGACAATATTTGAGCTTGACCGATCCACAGTCCGAGATGGCAGAAGCTTACCGTGAGCGTCACGCATCGTTACCAGTGGCTAGTGGCAAGGTTATCACAGCGTTTAGTAGTGAGCGAAAGTTTGGTCAAGTGAAGCTTGGGGCGACGCAGATTTGGGTCGGTGCACCTGATCAGCTCATCGAAAAAGTGAAGCCAGAGGCACGGCAATGGGTTGAGGCAGTCAATGCTCAGTCCGCATCGGTGGGTGAGCGTGTGCTATTAGTGGCTACACAGGCAACTTCGCGATCGAGCTTGCAGCCAATTGGTGTTGTACGCTTTGCTCAGCCTATCAAGCCGACCGCCAAACAGGCTCTGAAATACTTTCGAGCACGAGGGGTGCGGCCGATCATTATTTCCGGAGACCAACCAGCGACTGTAATGGCTATTGCTCAGCAGTTAGGCTGGGGTCGAACCGAGGCTGTTATTACTGGCGATGCTTGGGCCGCGGCTCGTCGAGGCGCACGCAAGCAGATTGTCGCGCAAACGAATCTATTTGCCCGTGTCACTCCGCAGCACAAAGAGCAGATTATTATTGAGCTTCGCAAGCTGGGCACAACTGCAATGACCGGCGATGGCGCAAACGATGCCCTGGCATTACGAAGGGCAGACTTAGGGGTGAGTATGTTCTCAGGCGCAGATATTACTCGGACGGTTGCTGATGTTGTCTTGGTAGATAATGAGTTTCGGGATCTCCCAAACGGTGTGCAGTTATCAGATGAAGTGATCACGACACTTGAGCTGGTTGCCGTCTTGTTCTTTAGTAAGGTGGTGATGGGGGTGGTGCTCGTGGCATGGGCCTTTTGGACAGCCACGAGCTATGCCCTGAGCCCTCGGCAAATGACATTGCTGAATTATTTTCTGATTGGTTTACCGATAGTAGTCTGGGCGATTTGGCCAGTATCACGCCGACGTAGTCCATACGAGTCGGGATATTGGTCCCGGATTTTGCCGTATGTTGGCCTTAATGGTTTGGCGTTAGCTATAGGGATGAGTCTGGCATACGGGCTGGCAGTCCACTATGGCATAGATCTCGGCATGACATTGTTTTTCGTGTGTTTAGTAGCGGGATTGTCGACATTTTTGACCTCAGGCTGGGGCATGCATGCAGTCAATCGGCTATCGTTACGTCGGAGACTGATGCTGGTAGGAAGTGCAGTGCTAGTGCTCGGCCTGGTGGCAACACTTTTGCCAGTCAGAGCATTCTTTGATATTGCAGCACCATCTTGGGGCTGGCTAGCATTGAGCAGTGTGGCGGCAGCAATCACAGTTGTGTGCCAGCTGGTTGGTGCTCGATTAGCCCACACGTGGTATGGTCGACGGTCTAGGCTAGGAAGTCGGTAGCCGGTACAATCAAAAGCAGTATGAAATTAACCCGCCGGTTTCTCTCGTTTGTACTATCGACTTTATTGACGTCGCTTATCGTTGCTTGGTCGTTGGTGACCGTCATGGGTTCGGCGACAACACTATCGAATCTACTGGCCAAGACTCAGGCCTATGAACTTGTTGCAACTCAAACCCGCAGTTTTATTGCTCAGTCATCCGCGATTCCAGCCCAGTATCAAGCGGCATTTACTCAGGCATTAGCCAGCTCAATAACGGCTGACCAAATTAAAACGGTGCTAGATCCGTTACTCGTGGATCTCGTGAGTTGGCTCAATCAACCACAGGCAACTCCTGCCCCACAGCTAGTTGTCAGTATCGTGTCTGTTAAACAAGCATTTGCCTCGAGTCTGCAGGCAGCTAAACTCAGCCCAAGTGAACTCGCGGTTGCTCAAGCGCAAATCAATCAGCAACTCCCTGACCAGCTTGATTTGGCCAAGTTGCAGAGTATAGGTATGACTGGTGGTGGGCAGTTGACGGGTCAGGCTATCGAGGGGGCAGCCCCAAGCCCACAGCCGGGTGTTAACTCTTTCCAGCGAAGTTTGATGAATTTCAAGCAGACCTATCAGGCTTTGAAGACCTTTTCGGTAGTTGGCCTTATGGTGCTGGCGACGCTGACGGCTCTCCTCATCTATCTATCACGTCGGGAAGGCCGAGCTATGTTGCGACGGCCAGCCTGGGTATTTATTTGGGCTGGTGTCATGACGGTAGTACTGTATGTGCTGACGCGCTTTGTTGGTAATGCCCCAGCCGATATGACCTCGACGAACGCATCACAAGGCGCGATGCTGATAGCTGGAGTCTTCGCGCGCGAAGCAATGAATATCGTAATTGTTTACGGTCTTCTCAGTCTGCTGGTGGGTGGAATTCTCTATGGATTATCATTCTTTATCAGGCGACCATTGTCTACAAATCAACCAGTTTCGCCCGCTCCGAAGCCACCGCTTACTCGCTAGAGTAAGCCAGTTCGACTCTTGTATCGAGGTTTGAATATCTCGTAGCGTAGCAAAGACCAGAATAAAAGTATCATCACTATTACGTTGGTGATTGGAGCGAGGAGTTGAGCAACGATATTTTGTCGAGCTTCAAGTGCGATAATGATGCGTGTAATATAGCCGGCTGCCAGCGCAATAATCACTGGTAAGAGGTGAATGTTGCTGCCACTGAGTAGGTCAAAAACGAGAATCACGACTGGTGCGGTAAAAACAAACAGGCCTCCGAGCGTGAGGAAGATTGTCAAAGGAAAATGAAAGCGTAGTGCTGGGTATAGTCGCTGAATGTCATCTTCGATAATAGCGCCTAGACCAAGATGGTTTTGACTGGTGGCAACATCTGCAGCGCGATACAGCTTGGCTTTCAAGCCCGACAATCGTGAGCGATGAAAAAGCTCCTGATCTTCGAGCGGGCTTGCCTTCACGCTGACGAAGCCATCCAAGTCTCGGATCTTCGGAACATTAAAAGCGGTAATGCCACCGTGGGCAGTAGACCGTTCGGGTGAATGCTCTTGCAAATAGCCTCCCGGATAGGCCGCTAGCAATAAGTATTGATTGTGACTGAGGAGAGTTTTTTGAGCCAGTGATTTATCTTGGTCGGCTGGCAGTAGAGAAAGAAAGTCGAGCTTCTCAGTTTCCATAATGGATGCGATTTGTGCAAGCGCATTCGGCATAAGAACGGTATCGGCTGAAACGAGTACAGCATGGTGGCCGGTCGCTCGTTTGAGGAGCTGG
>CAZDEK010000059.1:0-4956 GCA_964504625.1 uncultured Candidatus Saccharibacteria bacterium | reverse complement strand
CTTGGTTTCGGCGGCATTAATCTCGAAGCTATCGCGGCTCCTCAGTGCTTTGAGATTGAGCGGCGTCTGCAGGCAGAGCTTACTAACCCGGTCATTCATGATGATCAACATGCAACGGCGATCGTAGTGCTAGCTGGCCTCATCAATGCACACAGCGTAGTTGGTCGAGAGCTGTCGGATGCTACGGTAGTGGTCAATGGTGCTGGTGCTGCTGGTTCGGCTATCGCACGACTTTTGCGGGCGGCAGGCGTTGCGAGGCTGACTATTTTGGACTCCCAAGGAAGCTTGGCAGCTGATCGAGAACTTTCTGGTGAGAAGCGCGCATTAGCTGAACTGAGCCAAGAATCCACTAGTCGGAGTCTCGAGGAAGTCGTGCGCGGAGCAGATGTGCTGATTGGGGTCTCAAGTGGCGGGGCATTTCGTGGCGACCTGATTGCGGCTATGGCGCCGAGTCCGATTGTGTTTGCGTTAGCCAACCCCGACCCAGAAATATTGCCAGAAGCAGCCATTCAGGCTGGAGCTGCCGTAGTGGCGACTGGCCGATCAGATTTTCCGAATCAGATTAATAACGTCTTGGTATTTCCAGGCCTCTTTAAGGGTTTGATGGACTGCGGCAAGTTAACAGTGAGCCTGCAGGATAAGTTACGGGTTGCCCAAGCACTAGCCGATGTTGTGACCCAGCCGAGCTCTACGCACATCATTCCCACGGTTTTTGATCCTGCAGTAGTACCGGCCGTCGCGTCAGCGGTGGCGAGTGCTACAATAGAGTAAGCATAAGTGGCAAAGAGGAGGGTGGCAGCTTGTACGAGCAATATCTCGTAACGCCAAAAACTTCAGCGCAGATACTGGCAGAAAGTCAGCAGGCTACAGCTCAGGCTGATACGTCTGAAGCCGACATGCATGTCCAGCGCGCCGAGAGTATTGCGCGCCCTACGCTCGTAGCGCTAGTGACATATTTTTTTGCGTCGATACTGATATTAGTAGCGGCGGAATGGCAGACGATTCTCGGGGTTATTGGTAAGAGTACCTCACAAATCTCAGGTAACTTTAGCCAGCAGCTGAGCCAGCAATTCAGCCAGTATGGGCAGCTCCAAATTGTTTCTTGGATTACGATCATACTTTTTTGGGGGACTGTCGGACTCGGGGTATATACACTTTTTTGGCTGGGGAGTGCGTTCTTCACCGTGGCGCGCAATGAGCTCATTGTAGAAACTGCGTTCGCGAATCGGGGGCATTTTCAGGAGCGTATTCGAGTACCACTCATCCGACTCCTCCTTATCTCGGCGTTAGTGGCCAGCTTTGGTGTAGCGATTCGCTATGTTGCGCCTTTTTGTGCACAAATATTCGGCTATGGCGTAGCGAATGTTGGTGGGAGTCTAGTCATCGGCCTCTTGCAGATTCTGGTGGCGATCCTGTGTGCAATGATTTGTATGTATCTGCTACGCACGATCTTTTCGTATATCCGACACGCTGACGCGGTATTCTAGGCAATGCGCTAGAAATGCATTTGCCTATCATCAGAGGGTGTGATAGGTCTATCGGTATTTACGAATGAGGCCGATGACTACACCCTGGATCTGAAGATCCATGTCAGGAGTGACATAAATCGGGTCCATCGAGTCATTAGCTGGCTGAAGCCGTACACGACCAGCCTCTTTATAATAGCGTTTCAGAGTAGCCTCTGAGCCGTTAATGAGTGCTACTACCACCTCACCGTTGGCTGGCATCTCTTTCTCTTGGACGACAACGTAATCTCCATTATGGATGCCATCATTAATCATCGATTGGCCTTTAACCTGGAGCACATAACTATTGCGTTTGCCGACCATGAAGGGTGGAACCTCGAGAGTGTCGGGATGACCAGACACAGTTTCGATTGGGGTGCCAGCAGCTATAAGGCCCAAGATCGGCAGGCGCATACCGGTGTCAGTTACGGCCGCGGCCTCAACCTCGCCCACCGGTAACAGAGATCGGGCAGAATTATTGCCTTTCGTGAGGAGTCCCTTGGCGACCAGTGAGTCGATATGCTGAGCGACGGTGGCAACTGAGTTCAGCTTGAGTCCGTTCGCGATCTCGCGATAGCTGGGCGAATAGCCATGCTGTTCGATAAACGACGAAACGTAATCAAGTGTTCGCTTCTGTTTTTTCGTCAGTGGCTTACGGATCATGTTCCCTCCTTTATTGCAACGTATTACATCCATAATAACGAACAGGCTACGAACGTGTCAAGGCTTGTATTTTGTTTATTTTCGGCGTTTAATGGCGGATATGAAGCTTCGCTATCGTGTTGGTTTAGCCAGTATCATAGCTCTTGCGCTGGTGAGTGCATTCAGTATCGCACGCGCAGCTGATCGGGTTACACTTGCTGCGAATGAAACTGTAAACGGCCCCTTCATTCGTGCCGGAGAGAAAATTGAGATCGACGGAACCGTCAATGGTGATGTGATTGTTGCTGGCTCTGAGGTCATGATCAGAGGTGATGTACGAGGTAATGTGTATGCGGCTGGATCGCGGGTCGAAGTCGGAGGCAAGGTCCAGGGGAACACCCACATCGCGGGTTCGGAGGTGAAGTATGCGGCTGATTCATCCGGCAGTGTGTTTGCTGCGGGCTCAAATGTTCGACTTGAAAGTGAAGCAAGTGCGAATACAGCCTACCTTGCTGGTTCTCAGGTCAACATCCTTGGTGAGTATGCTGGTGGTGTCTATGCGGCGGGTACAGAGATCGTGATGGGGGCGGATGTAGCGCGCGATGTAAGCCTGGCTGGCACGCAACTACGTCTGACGCGTGATGCTCAAGTCGGCGGCAATCTAAAATACACCTCTGATCGTGAGGCGACTATCGAGAATGATAAAGCTGTCAAAGGCTCCATTAGCCGGGTGACGCCACCGCGTCAGAGTGCGAGCGAGCGCTTTGTAGCTCGATTAACAGAAACTCTTTACTGGCTAATAGCTAACATTCTCCTGGCAGCTGTATTACTGAAATTTGTGCCAAGCCTCCTCAAGCCGTCTGAGGCGGCGTATGCTCGGGCGCCACTACCCAATGTCTTAAAAGCATTAGCTTTTGTTTTTCTCGTGCCGGTTGGTCTCGTGCTGGCGGCCTTTACGATTGTGGGCCTACCGCTAGTACTGATTCTTGGCCTTGTATATATATTGGTGCTGTTGGTGGCTCCTACTGCGGCGGCTTATTGGCTGGGAGTCACTATCTTTCGATGGCAGAAAGCCCCGCTTTCTGGAGCCTACAAAGAGGAGCTTATGGCAGCGTCATTAGGCATTCTGATCCTCTCCATCATTGGGTTGATACCAGGAGTAGGGGGCGTGTTGAGCTTTGCGGCTTTCTTGATAGGGCTAGCTATGCTGTTATCACGCGATCTCAAGCCCCTTGGTTGGCGCCCGGCTTCTCGTACTTAAGCTTGTAGCATATAGCCAAAACGCCGCCCGGAAAAGGCGGCGTTTTTTGAGTAGCTGGAGGAATTACTTGGAGTTGTTCTTGATCGCCTGCACAACTTTGCCATCGTCCTTGAGGTTTTCCCAGAAGAGCACCTGGTCACGATTGATATACATGACGTCTTCAGGCCCATGCAGCTCGCCGCCTAGCTTTGCTAGCGAGAGCTGCTGCTCCTGCTGCTGGTTCTTGCTTTTATCATCGGGCTGTACATTTTGTTGGACTTGTAGGTAATAGATATTCTTGAGAGTAATACCCTTGTCGTTGATATTATCAATCTTACCGAAGTAGACCTGATTGTTATTTAGGAAGACTGCCTGATATTTATCCTTCTTTACGTCACCTAAACCACCTGACTGGAATCGGCCAAAGATGGTCGATGCTAGCATAACGAGGCCAGCAATAACCACAACAGCTATTCCCAATGCGAACCAGCCGAGTACTTTTGAGCGGGTGCGTTTGTTGTGGGGTAGGTTAAAGTTATTGGCTTGATGCTGCTGATTTGCGGCAGGATTCGGCTGAGCCGGTCCAGGTCGGCGCTGTCCTTGCGTTTCCATGATTCCTCCAAATAGGGTTCGTTACTGCTCTTGCTTCTCAACTATTGTAAGCGGTTTAGGGCGAGCGATCAAACCTGGCACTAGGAGAAAACTATAGAAAAATCCTGCTAAGGTGTTGACAGGTAGGCCAACCTGGCCTAACCTGGAACCATAACTACTAATAAGGAGTGAGGTACAGATATGGCTTATACGCACACCAACTCAAAGGGTCAGACATATTACCTTCATCAGCGCGATGTTACCCTCAAGGGTGGCCGCCAGCAGCGGATTTACTTCTTCGCCCGCGAAGAGAAGGAAGGTGTCATCGACTCGTTGCCAGAAGGTTACGTAGTGGTGGAGAACACCCGCACCGGCTTGCCGATCCTCAAGAAGGGTTAGTCCGTCTTAGGACCTATGCAGATGCCCGCCGTCAGGCGGGTTTTCTGGTTATTCGAGCCAAGCCCTAGTCAGATCAGAAGCCAACCTGATATACTGGCCGTATTAAGAATCTAAAGGAGAAAATGATATGGATGACGCTACACAGCCAGCTCCAGCCGCTCCGGCACCCGGAACAGTAACTCAGCCAGACGGAGGCGCTCAGCCTGCTGCTCCAGCACCTGCAGCTCCAGCTCCTGCGCCTGAAGCTCCAGCCGCTCCGGCGCCAGCTCCGGAAGCCCCGGCGGTTCCTGCTGACCCAACCCCTCAGCAAGCTGTTGAAGGTGCTCCAGTGCCAGCTCCAGCCGACCCGGCTGCTCCAGCTGCACAATAATTGTTCTCAATGCAAAGAGGCCTCATTGAAATGGGGTCTTTTTGTGTTCAGCCGCATTAGATATGAAAAGACCCCGTAAGAACCAGAGGTCTTTTCGGGGTCTAATGTGAGCAGAGCTCTAGTGAGAATGTTGAGCCAAAGGCTCAGCTGCGGCGATTGCCAGCAGTAGTCTCAAGAGGGGTGCCAGTCAGGCGAGTCGGCCGGTCTAA
>CAZDEK010000058.1:0-5030 GCA_964504625.1 uncultured Candidatus Saccharibacteria bacterium | reverse complement strand
CAATGGCAGCGATGTGTATTGGAATGACAAACCCAATACTGATGACGTGCTAGCACTCACTTGGATGGAGGTCGGAGCATGAGTCGCAGCAGGCGCACTCCAGCCGGACCACCGCACACCTTTGCTGGGCACCTCAATGAGCTCAGACGACGCCTCATGATAACAGCTGGTGCGCTGATGGTTGGCCTGCTGGCTGGCTGGGTATTTCAGGCAACCTTATCACGCATCCTCATGCGTCCCCTGGGCGACAAGCTCTATTATTCCAGCCCGACAGGTGGTCTCGACTTTGTGATGAGTCTCTCAATCGCCCTGGGTGTCATCGTAGCCCTGCCGATAGCGGTGTATCAGCTCCTCAAATTTATCGAACCAGCTGGCACCATGCGACTCGCGAAGCGGGGTGTCCATCTCATTATGATCTCAGCCGGATTAGCGCTCGCCGGCGCCTCTTTCGCGTACTTCGTCAGCCTCCCCAGCGCGCTCCATTTTCTCAAGAGCTTTGACGATCTCAACGTTTCGCCACTCATCTCCGCCAAAGAGTATCTTAACTTTGCACTTACCTATATCGTTGCTTTCTGTATAATCTTTCAGCTGCCACTCATCATCAGCTTCATTGACCGCATCAAGCCCATCAAACCATCAAAGCTATTTAAAAAACAGCGCTGGGTAATAGTAGCCAGCCTCATCATTGCCGCGTTTGCCACACCAACGCCCGATCCATTTAATCAAATGATCATGGCGATGCCCTTGATCATTCTCTACAACGTCAGTGTCATCGCAGTCGCTTTGCAGCACAGCTTCCGTAAGCCTGCTCGTAAAACTGAGCCAGCAGCAATCAGGGTGCACTCATTAGAACAGCCTCCCGAGGCAGTACCGGTCCAATTCTTCCAGGCTCCTTCACAGGCTAGCGTCATCATAGAAACGGTTGATCGCAATAGACAGTCTGACCGCCTACCGAACCTTCGCCACATCACTGACCCGGCTCAACTCACCGTGCACGATCAAGCCACAGGTCGAACACGCCGCGTGATGCGTGACGTCATTATGCCAACCCCACGTCCCGGCTTAGTTCAGGGTTAGGTTACGAGAAACTATACACTAGCTATGCGGATGCCTGTAGCCAGGCTTTGAGATCGTGCCATGACGCTTGAGCGGCGGTGGCTACGTAACGATCTGGTCGGTCGTCATTAAAGAAGGCGTGTCCTGCAGCATATTCGTGAGCCTCATAGTGAATGCCGGCTTCACCCAGTCGCTGGGCTATCTTCGCCCGATCCTCGGCCGGGATTGACTCATCCTGTGCTCCAAATGCTGCGAATACTCGTAGCGTATCATCATGTCTGCGGGCTGTCGTGAGCGCCCCGATAGCCGAATCCCCCTGATAAAAGTCGAGACCATTCGAACCGGCGCCGTAAAATGAGACGATGCGCTGCACCCTTGGATTGACGCCAGAGAGAAATGCCAGCCGCCCACCAAAACAAAAGCCTATCACCATCAGCTCAGCGAGCTGTGGCTGACGCTCTTGAATTGCCTGAACGGCTCGTTCGAGAATCGCCAAAAACTTCTCGCCTGTCATTTGACCCATGAGCTCCATGCCACGCTGGACGCCAGCCCGATAGTCAAAATCGTTCGCTTGGCCGGTCAGCTCGAAAAAATAATCGAGAGCATAGCCAGTAAAACCAAGTTCAGCTGCACATGTATCGGCCAGTTCTTTTGCAAATGCCTTAAGGCCATATATTTCCGGCAAGACAATAACTGCTTTCATCGGCTCGCTGACACCAGCCGAGGCGTAGAGAAAATCATTCAACATAGCCCTATTGTACTCCTAGAGTACGGCTCAGCGAAAACTAAAGTCCTCAAAGTGAATGTGCTTCTCAGGCACCCCCTTCTCCACCAAGCCTTTATGCAGAGCGTGCAGCATCGGCGGTGGTCCACAGATAAAGTACTCGATAGTTTGTACATCACGATCTTTTGTGAGAATATCCGCGTTCATAAAACCATGACTTGACTGGCAAAACAGAATCGGATTAAAGCTCGAATTCTGCCGCGCAATCTGCTGCAGCTCTTGATCATAATGCGCTTCAGCCGGCTCATTCACGCAATAATACAGATCGACCCGATAACGCCGGCGAGGCAAGCTCTGCGCCATCGCCAGAAAAGGCGTGATACCAATGCCACCCGCGACCCAAACCTGCTCCCGACCCCGTACAAAGCGAAAACTAAAACCACCATGGGGCCCCTCAATCAGTGCCGATGACCCGACTGGCACCTGAGCAATCGCCTGAGTGTGATCACCGAGCGCCTTGACGACAAACCGCAGTTGACGCTGAGCTGGAGAGGAGGCCATTGAGTACGGATGCGCCTCCGGGCTCTCAGGATGTCCCAAAAAACTCACATACGCAAACTGACCTGGCGCAAACTTTAGCAACCGATTCACTGGCTCCAAGACTATCTCGACTACGCCATCTTTTTGAGCCTTAATCTTGGCAACCTTATACCGATAACGAAGTTGCACGAGCGTGCCAAATACTGAGTGATAGCAATAGGCCACGACAGCAATTGAGCAGACCAGAAACATATATAGCCAGAGCGGCCAGAAACGCACCATGTTGCCTTTAGCTAGAAAGGCATGCAGAAAGCCGAGCAAGAAAACGGCACCAAGTATGCGATGCAACCAAACAAACAGTCCATATTTGATGCGCAAGAATATGCTCGCTGGCAACATGAGCGCAATAGCATAGAGCGAAAGAATACCAAAATTGATTTGCCAATTCGTACCCAACAGCCATAGCCGACTAGCCGGAAAACCAGATGCGAGAGCTCTAAATGTCAGAAATAGCGGATGGAGTGCTAGCAGGAAAAATGCAACCCCACCAGTGATGTGGTGCCACTTGTATGCCTTATCAAGACCCCCAAACCAGCCATCTAGAAATAGAAAGCGGGCCGATAGAAAGATTGACCAAGCATACAATACGGTACCGGAAAAGGCAGCAATATTCGCAAGACTCTTCAGCGTAGCAGCTGCATCGACCGTGCGACTAGCTACCGGTGCTGCTAACAGCCACAGGAATAACACCAGTCCAACACTGGCACCGATCAAGGCTGGCCCTACCGGATGATCATAGACGGCTAGCTGAGCATCGTCGAGCGCTAGTGTGGCTGGTTGGGAGCGGTGAGTAGTGCGACGAGCAGGCATATCCTGATTATTGTAGCATAAGCACTATCGAGTAGATGCTAGGGTGTCACTGTCGGCGCGGGTTGGGTCACATAGGCGCTGCACTGCGGGTTTTGGGCAGCATAAGCGGGCTCTTTGCGGCACCGCTGCTCAGTGGATATACTGACACCCGCCAAGATCACTGCCGCACCGAGACCCAGTACCCCGAGCACTATTCCAGCAATCGCCATACCCCGTCGCGGTGACTTCATCGCCATAACCCCTAATACAATAGCGACCAGCGCTAGGGGACCTACAAACAGAATAAATTTCCAATCCCCCCCACTTAAGAAGGCTCCAAGAATAACTGAAAACACACCGAGCCCCATCGAAGCTAACGCAAAGCTGCTGCCGTCCTTAAGCAGGTTTTTGATGGGCGGCTGTGCTGGCGGCGTAGCCACACCCTGTCCGGGAGATTGCGGTGCCGGAGGGGTGTTCACTGGAGGGGCTACGGGCGCGACAGCTGGTGCCAGCGGGGCAACCGGAGCTGGAGGTACTGCTGAAGTGCCAGCCTGGGGTATAACTGACGGATTACTGGTGGGGGCAGTAGGGGCTGGCGGAGTCGATGCAGTTACAACTGGAGTAACCTGCACCACAGCGGAGCCACCAGCCGTGGGCTGAGGTGCAGACGGTGCAGGTGGCACTACTGTCTGATTAGCAGGCAACGGAGGTGATGAAACTGCGGGTTGAACGCTTTGCTGCGGCTGCGTGGTTGCGCCTGATGGAGGCAAGCCTACCGGCTGCGCAGCTGCCGGCGCTAATACCGGCTCCGCTGGCGGTGCCACTGGCGGGGTGGGTGGCGGTACTGCAGCGGGGCTCGACGGAGGTATGGGCAAACCTGAAGGCACTGCCGTGACAGCTGGTGGCTGGACTGATCCTTGTGGTGTTACGATCGATCCGGGTGGAGGGCTGGCAGGCACCCCCGACGGGATGGGTGGCTGTGGTGGTGTACCTTGTGGTGTCTGATCCATAATACTACTTACGCTCTATTGTGAACGACGGCTCTTCGGTTGTCTATCAAGTCGTCTTGCCCGTATAAAAATCGCTATCAATCCAGCTGTGGTGAACATGGGTAGCACCAGAGCAACAAAACGTAATGCGGGCACCTCGCGCATCATGACAAGCGAATAGTTATAGAGCGCGTGCACACTAATTATCCCAAGCATTACGAGAATCGCCCGCAGCCACTGCCCATCTCGACGACTGCGCGCGTAGGCATAGCCAAAAATACCTGCTGTAGCAGCGTGAAAGAACAGCATTGTAGCCAACCTGCCCACTCCAACCTGGGCCCCAAAACGTAGTGTGTAGTCAATATTCTCATACACGCCGAAAGCGAGACCTGAAAACGCGAAGAAGATAACCCCATCGACATAGTCATCAAAAAATGGCTGCTGACCCAAAAACCACACAATTGGCAAGGTCTTTAAAAGTTCTTCAATAATAGCCGGTACAAAACCCAGCTGGAGAGCAGTCGTAGTAGTAGCTGGCAGCGAGAAGATGTCGGCCGGTAAAAAGATGGCATTCAAAACACCTGCAGCTGTAGCCGCAGCTAAGCCAATCGCCAAACACACCCCCAAAGCCCAAAGAGGCTCCCGCACACCCTTAGCTGAATCTAAGAGAAACAGAGCAAACGCCAAGCTGGCAGCGATTATCAATCCAAGACTCGTAGCAAGCAGTACCATCCCCCTAATGCTAGTAGCTTTTCGCGCTACCAGCAAATGACTTGCCAGCTAACCTGAAAAACGGTACAATATGCCAGTTCTGTTCCTTGTTGCGTGGTGACTCCTATCTGCGAACACCGCACCTTACTGCAGATCGCATG
>CAZDEK010000057.1:0-5145 GCA_964504625.1 uncultured Candidatus Saccharibacteria bacterium | reverse complement strand
TAGAAAAAAACGTTACAAAAAAGATTCCCATTCTCGCCGTCACTGGTTTTCTCGGCAGCGGTAAGACGACGTTTGTGAATCACCTACTGCGGGAGCCGCATGGGCTCAAGATCGGCGTGGTCGTCAACGACTTTGGCGCGATCAATATTGATTCGGAGTTGGTAGCTGGCAAAACCAATAAGAAGCTTGAGCTCTCCAATGGCTGCATCTGCTGTAGCTTGGAAACACTTGATGTACAGGAGGCAATTGCCCAGTTTTCCTACGCAGGCAGCGACATTGAACTGATTGTAATCGAGGCATCGGGACTGGCTGAGCCGCGTGATTTAGCGCTGAATCTCAAAAACATGGTCGGTATCGGCGTAAGGTTAGACGCGATTGTGACGCTGATCGACGCCGAGCATGTGATTGAGAATGCTAAGGAGCATAGCAATGCGGCTGATCAGATAGAATTTACTGACTTTGTGATTATTAACAAGATTGATATAGTGCCCAAGAGTCGGATTCGTGAGATACGGCAGCTCGTCGAGATGACTAATCCACGGGCCAGGATCTTTGAGGCGGTGCGGGCGGATGTCGATATTCGACTGCTGACGGATCCAGATCGGGTGTGGGATGAAGGGTCTGATGAGGCTGATCATGATCATGGTGAACACGCGCATACGCATTTGCACGATAGTTTCAAACACGTTTCCCTCGATCTGAATCAACCGTTGCACCCGATGAAGTTTCAAGAGTTTGTGAACGGGAAGATCCCTAAAATGGTCTATCGCGCAAAAGGTTTTGTTGACCTGGGACATAAAGGCCACGATCGGAAGTATGTCTTTCAGCTTGTCGGTACCCGCTCTGAGTTGTATTGGGACAACTGGCGCATTAGCGAGTCACATAAGACCCAGATGGTATTCATTGGCACCGACTTTGATGAGCAGAAACTTGAGTCAGATTTTCGGGCTTGTATTGATGACGATCCGAATGCCCCACTAGAGGGGATCGACCTCCGACTTCCTCAGAAATGGGAAGGCTAACGACAACTGCTCTACACCGTCAGAATGGCTGCTATGATAGAAGCAAAGATGTATAAACCATTCAGATATAGCCTTACCGTATTGGGAGTATCCATTCCCCTCTTTGGAATTCTTGGCTATATTTTGGAGTTTGGTTTCACTACTCCTAACAAAGTACAAAGTGGATGGTTCGCTGGTATGCTTGCAGGACTAGTTTTATTTGCTGGCACGATGCTGGCATGCTTCATAGCTCTAGGGCTGTATGGAACGAAGCATCAACGCAAGCATCCCTACCTTTTAAGTGCCACGACGGTGATCGCAGTTTCTCTGATTATTATGGGAGTTGCAATAATTGCGACTAAATTGTCGACTCTGAGTAATGATTCCCTGCTGATTTTTGGTCTCATACTGCTCTTGTCCGGGCTTGGAGCTAACTACCTCCTTTTAGGCATCATTGCGAATAAGGTGGCTTTCTTTGGTGAGAAAGAAACTGCTCCGATTATTAACGCGCAGCCTGTAACCGTTCCATCAAACGCGAATAAAACCTGAGATTATGGATGCTGGCTAACTGTCCAGCGACGGCTTGGTCGGCACGGAAAAGAGCATGAATATAGGCTCGTGAATAATGTGAGCAAGTATGGCAATCGCAGTGCGGATCAAGTGGACCCGAATCATTCTGACGCGCGAGATTCTTGAGTGTGATCGTCTCGTAAAAATCGCTCTTGAGATCTACTTCCTCTGGCTTGTCCAGCCAAATGTAAAGCTTGCGATGTCGAGCTTCACGGGTCGGTATCACCACGTCAAACAAATCGTAACCCATCTCGACTGAACGCACGATTTGCTCGGGGGTCCCTACGCCCATAGCATATTTAATAGCTTCGGCCGGTGTATCATCGACGACTGCCTGCATCGTCTCAACTTGCAGTTCGCCAGCCTCATTAATCGGAAAGCCACCAAAGGCATAGCCATCAAACTGCAGTTTGGTGAGCTCTTGAGCGCAGCTGCGGCGCAGTTCGCGATCGGCTCCACCCTGCACGATGCTAAAGATCAAAGGCTTCTTTTTCATATCTATGGTAGCCTTGTCAAAATGAGTTCGAGCGCGTTTCGCCCAGCGCACCGTCCGCTCGACACTCTTAACTTGCTCGGTCATCGGCATGTCGGGTTTTGTACAATCATCGAGAATCATAACAATGTCGCTGCCGAGCTGGAGCTGGTAATCGATGCATGATTCTGGTGTAAGCTCGAGCTTATTGCCGGCCGCGTCCTGGAAGATCACACCGTCTTCAGTAAAACGACCGCCAGTATTAAACTCACGTACCAGGCTCATTGCCTGAAACCCTCCAGAATCAGTGATGATCGGCCGATTCCAGCCGGTAAAGGCGTGCAAACCTCCGTGCTCAGCGATAATGTCGATGAGACCGAGATTAGCGAGATGGTAGGTGTTCATCACCAAGCCGGGCGTATCGGTCGCGCGCACGGCCTGCGTGTCGACCGATTTTATGGTCGCGCGCGTCGCGTCTGGAAAGAATGCCGGTAAGCGTACGTCACCGTGATTGGTCTTGAGAACTTCTTTCATAACCGCGCCATTCTAACCGAAAACGCCCCGCTTGTCACGGGGCGTCATGGTTGATTTGCGCTACTTATAGTAGTGTTTAATCTGAAAGAGTACGTACAGACCAAGTGCTAAGCCGATTGCGGACCATAGTAGGTTGAAGATAGGCATTGCTGAGAGGCCATTTCCAATGACATTCACTACCTGATAGATGAAATAAACGATATAGGCCCAGAAAAGAACTTTCCAGGTACTGAGGCGACGAGCTCGCATACCTGGGAAGGTGAAAATCATGAGTCCAATCGAAACCAATAGGATCAGGCCTGAGAGAATGACCAGCGGACTTCCATTCCAGCCGACTGCGGTCGCAACTACACTCACGAGCCCCGCAAGACCCAGTAGCGCAAGTGCGGCAGGGAGAAAAATAATGCCGAGGATCAAATTAATCCACGGTATCCAATTGACCAGGTTTTTCCGCCATTCCTCGGGAATTTGCCGAGGCGCATTCTTTGTAAAATACGGCTCAAGCGTTCCGATAAGTCCAGTTTCCTTTTTGGCGTGATGCTGGTTTTCCGCCATGATAACTCCTTTACATTACTAGCTATAGTGTACGCTCTCAGGCTGCAATATCAAACTTCTTCAGTTTCTTCAGATTCTTCGTGCTCGCAGTTTGTAGCTCGAGGAGCTCAGCGTAAATGCCGTCTGGCTTATTAGCCAGTTCACGCGGTGAGCCCTGTTCGTGAATCTTGCCACCCTTGAGGCCAACAATCATATCGACATGACTAATGGTGCTCAGGCGGTGGGCGATAATAATCGTCGTACGGCCTTGCATTAGCCGTTCAAGCGCTTCCTGCACCTGGGCTTCAGCCTTCGCATCGAGTGAGCTGGTGGCCTCATCGAGAATCAAAATCGGAGGATTCTTAAGCAGGGCTCGGGCGATGATAATGCGCTGCTTTTGCCCGCCGGATAGTTTAATACCGCGCTCGCCCACTTCAGTCTTGTAGCCCTTGGGCAACTTGGCGATGAAGTCGGCAGCATTAGCCATCCGAGCGGCAGTTTCGAGTTCCTTCTGGGTGTATTTGCGCTCTAAGCCATAGGCGATATTTTCCTCAATAGTGCCAGAAAAGAGCGACGGATCCTGAAACACGATGCCTACCTGTTGGCGCAACGAAGCCTGTGTGACGTCCTTAATCGGCGTACCATCAACAAGGATGGAGCCCTTGTTTGCTTCATAAAATCGAACAATGAGATTTGCAATCGTTGACTTCCCTTCGCCGCTCTCGCCAACGAGGGCTACTTTGCTGTGGGCGGGAATCGTAAAACTCACGTCGCGTAGTACCGGCTTACCCTCTCCATACTGAAAGGTTACATTCTCGAATCTTACCTCTCCCCCATCGACTTTCAAACTTTGTGCGTCCGGGCCATCAATGATAGTGGGTTTGCGCTCCATAATCTCGAAGTAATCCTTACTGTCTGCCTGAGCACGCTGTAGGCCTTCGATAATAAAGCTGGACCCAAACAGCGGAAATTGAGCTTGGTTTGCTAAGGTGATCAAGAGGACTGCCGTGCCGACTGAATATTGGCCACGCAGCGCCTGCCAGACGATGATGGCGAAAATGGCGAAAAAGACAACTCCCAGTACGAGCCGGCGACCCATGTCGTAGGCATGCCATGTTTGTGACTGCTGTTTTGAAATGGACTCGATTGTTGTCCGACGTCGTCGAAATGCTGTAACTTCACCCAGCTCGCGTACGAAGGACTTCACTACCCGAATTTGTCCAATCGATTCCACGAAACGACCATTAGCTCGATCAAGATTCTTATTGATCTCCCCCTGCTTCTTCTGCCAAGCCTCACTCGAAAGATGCGTTATCCATATGTAGGTTGGGAAGATAACTACCAGCAGTAAGGCGACTGGCCAGGAATAAATCGCGATAGCAATCAGCGTCACGATCGTGGTTAAGAAAAATTGTACAAAGTTATTAGCGAGGGCATTCATGAGCTGCGACAGGCTGGCGATCGAACGCTCGAGTCGTGCCGTAATCTTACCGGTTTGCTCCGAGTCATAATACTCAATCGGCAGATTCATCAGGTGATCGTAGTAGCGTGTCGATAGCAATGTATTGAGCTTGACCGCCATGCGATCGCCGAGATAGCCGTTGACATTTGACAGTATGGCCGTCGTCACTCCGGCCAGGAGCATCAGTAGTAGTGGGCCAATTGCCATCGTAAAGTTTACGCTGGTACCTGAGCCAGCAGCTGTGATGAGATCGACCAGGCGCTTCGTCAGAAATGGAATAACCAAGTTTAAAAGTGCCAAGATAACCACGAAAATCGCAATCGATATGTAATATTTCTTAAGGTTTTTCGAGAATTTGATGATCTTGATGATGTCGCGCATAGGACCTCATTGTACGGGTTTCTTTCGCCTTTTGCCAAGCGGTTCGTTATACTCATAGTATGAAGAGTTTGCGGTCGTTTTTTCTCCAGCAGCCCGAGGTAAAGTATAAGAAGGGTAATGTTTTATTGCATCAGGGTGAGGCTGCTGACTCAGTGTTTTTTCTTGGCGATGGTTTCGTCAAGGCCTATACT
>CAZDEK010000056.1:0-5515 GCA_964504625.1 uncultured Candidatus Saccharibacteria bacterium | reverse complement strand
GTAGATCAATCTATCGTATATAAATAAGGAGGAAGTATGATTCGACTCAATCAACCTGCACCAGAATTTACCGCTAGTGCATATCAAAAAGGTCTGCCCGATGACTATAAACAGGTAAACTTGAAAGACTTTGCCGGCAAGTGGCTGGTACTGTTCTTTTATCCGCGTGATTTTACCTTTGTTTGTCCAACAGAAATTGAGGGCTTCCAGAAGCACTATGACGAGTTTAAGAAGGCAAATTGTGAAGTCTTGGCGGCATCGACAGACACCATTCAGAGCCATAAAGCTTGGTTCGAACGAGACCTGAAAGACGTTGAGTATCCTGTCTTGGAAGACCCGGCTCACCGTATAAGCCGTGCTTATGAAGTACTCAATGAAGAGGTAGGTGAAGCAGAGCGAGGACTGTTTATCATCGATCCAGAGCAGAACATTCGCTACTTTGTTGTTTCCGATGGTAACGTCGGCCGTTCGGTCGCTGAAACTCTCCGCGTCGTGCAAGCTCTTCAAACCGGCGGACTGTGCCCCATTGACTGGCAGCCTGGTGAAAAACTTGTCGAGAAGAAATAGCCAAAATAAGCTATAATCAAACACAAGCATAATCCAAACTTAAATGCCACCAACCACACCCCAGCAACCAAAGCCTGAAGGAACACCGATTCCGCCTGCCAGCGAAGTGCCTATCACGCCGCCACCAGGCTTTGGTGCTGGTGTGGCAGAGGTGCAACACCAGCAAGTTGAGGCAAATCTTAAGACTACCGAAGAGAAGTATAAGCGCATTAAACTGGTGACTTACGTGCTGATGGGTGCGCTAGCGATAGCGGTGATCGTGGCTTTGGTGTTTGGGTTTCTCTACGGTCGCGCGGTGAGCGTTAATAAAGTCCAGTATGATAAAGGTGAGACGGCGGGTCGCGATGCCCAAAAGAAAGAAGATGATGAGGCTACGGTCAAGGCGAGCCTGAGCGATACCCGCACCTATACTGCACCTAAAGAACTTGGAGGCTTCACGATGGAGATTCCGAAGAATTTTAGTATCTCTACGGCTGGTTCGGGATCTACTCCACTGATTGTGCTAGCGAATCCTGATAAGGTCGATACTGCGGCAAAGAATCTGGCGTTGCGGGTCACGGTCCGCAACGAATTGTACTCGAAAGTGAAGGCAGGCTACGATCGCGACGCCAAAGAGGGCCGGAATGGGCTGAAGGCTGGCGAGGAGCTCAAAGTCGATGGTCGTGATGCTATCCGCTACGTTGGTAAATTTGACCGTCGTGAGACAGCTGGCACACTCGTCTTAGTTGAATACCGTGACAAAACAGTAATCATTCAGACCGATAATAATGACGATGCTACGTTACTGGACGCTTACAACAAAATCTTGAATTCAGTGACACTGCCATAAACAAGATTCATTCCAGTCCATGCTTGCGTCATAGCCGGCCTGGCCCGTAAGCTAGCTTACATGGAAGGTGAGGACCGCCAAGCCTGGCGGGTCATCCAGGGATATGTCTCCGCACAACTTCAAAGCCGACTCGTTGCAGTTGCGACTGCAACCGAGCTCGGAAAGGCTGATTTACTACTAACGGCGGCACGTGAATTCGTTCGGGTGGGTGAGATTGCGCGTCGTTTGTCTCTTGATGAAGCATTAGTGCCAACCACTAGCAGTCACAACCTGCGAGCTATTGTGATAGGCTTACGGAGTCAGGAGAGCTTGGCTGTCCAAAGAACCCGACGTTTTCCCCGTGTGCATGGTGATGAATCGATTCAGCTTGGTCTCATACAGGAGCTAGTCGAGTTGGTGGGGGAGGGAGTACATACCGTGCGCTTTCGTCAGCGAGCCGGCCGCATCATCATGACAATCATGAACATTGAGCTGCGGCCAGAGCTGATGGTCCTTGGCAGCCGGAATCCAGTAGCCTACGCTCTCAAGGAAACTTCACTCGCTTCGGCTCTAGGACTCGCCTTAGCTCGGGAATGTGCCAATCAGCGATTGGGTATTCATCTAAGTCATAACGCATTGCACGTACATTTTGCAATTGTCACTCAGCTCACCCTACCCCTCTAGCTGCTACAATACACATATGGGTCAGTCTACACAGATTCTGCTTGTCGATGAAGATACGAGTTTTGCTGCGGTCTATCAGGCGGTCTTGCGGCAAGCTGGTTTTTCGGTGCGGCATGCAGGTGGTGCTCAGGATGCGCACGCCGCCTTAATGGATCAGCCAGCAGATGTTGTGATTACCGAAATTATGCTACCAGGGCGAAACGGCTTGCGTTTGATACAGGATCTGCGCTTACGCTCCGAATACGTTGCGACGCCTGTCATCGTCTTGACGGTGCTCCAGGCGGCGGATGTGGGGCTGTATGCTGCATTGCGCGAGTCACTTGGTATCTCGCATTATCTAGTGAAACAGCGTACTCAGCCGAGTCAGTTGGTGGCGGCGGTCAAGGGATTAGCTGAGGTAGGATGAGTCGGCAGTTTGGGCTGCATGGTTATGTACTGAGTCGCCGGGAAGTTGGTGAGGCCGATAGAATTATCACGTTCTTTAGTCGCGAAAGGGGGAAGCTCTCGTTTGTGGCAAGAGGTATCCGACGGGGTAATGCCAAACTGGCTGGACAGCTAGAAGCCTATCACGAGCTGCGACTACGCTTAGTCGAGGGTCGGGGACTGCCGATCGTAACGGCTTCGGAGATTATCGCACCGTGGCGCAGTGATACTGACTATGAATTACTCATTACCGCTCAAGCTGCACTTGAACTGACGAGTCTCACAGTTGGCGAAGAAGTGCCAGATAGTGTGTGGTACGAACATCTGCAGATCACAATGAGGGAGCTGCCACTAGTTGCGAGCTCGCGGCGGGAATTGTTGTGGCTTAATCTGTTGGTGCAGAGCTTGGAGGCGCTGGGAATATCACCTGGGTTGCCTACCATCGTCGAAGATAATCACCTGGATATTCGTGAAGGGCGATGGCAAACCCGAGGCGGGCACTCGATCAGTCTAACAGCCCTGAAGCTCTGGCGATTCTTACTGTCAGCGCAGCCAAGTGATGTGCAACGGTTAAAGGGCAGTGATACTGCAACGCAGGAGCTACTTCCTATCGTGGAACAATTCTGGCGCTATCATAGCGGCCAGAACCTCCGCGCTCGAAGCCTGGCCTGAGGCAAGCCTGATCTGGTATAATGCCCCAGATATGAGTGATAACAAACAACTTTCTCTCGACGAGCTGACCAGCTTCGCGAAACGTCGTGGTTTTGTATTTCAGGCTAGTGAGATTTATGGTGGATTAGCTGGTTTTTGGGATTACGGCCCATTAGGCGTTGAACTAGTGAACAACATTAAGGCCAGTTGGTGGCGAGAATTTGTGAACCGACGCATTGATATGGTTGGTCTTGATACGGCGATTATCCAAAACCCAACACTCTGGAAGGCGAGCGGTCACGTCGATGAATTTGTTGACCCAATGGTCGACGATAAAGTGACAAAGAAGCGTTATCGGGCTGATCATTTGGCTGGTGTTGATACGGCCGACCTGGGTAAACTCAAAGAGGCACTGAAAGGGGTGAAGAGTCCTGATGGTAATGAGCTCACCGAGCCGCGCATGTTTAACCTCATGTTTACCACCAAAGTGGGGGCGGTCGAAGACGAGGCAGCCGTAACGTATTTACGGCCTGAAACAGCCGGGGGTATTTTCACGAATTTTAAAAATGTCTTAGAGACAACGCGCCAACGCTTGCCATTTGGTATTGCCCAGATCGGGAAAAGTTTTCGCAATGAGCTTACCCCAGGTGAATTTATCTTTCGTGTCCGAGAGCTGGAAATAATGGAGCTTGAGTATTTTTGTCGGCCAGACAGCGCACCGGGAGTATTTGAGGAGTTTCTCAAGCTGCAAAAGGACTGGTTGACTTCTATTGGGGTCAAGTCGGAGCATGTGCATGAGTATGAGC
Source organism: uncultured Candidatus Saccharibacteria bacterium (assembly GCA_964504625.1). GTDB lineage: Bacteria > Patescibacteriota > Saccharimonadia > CAILAD01 > CAZDEK01. The sequence continues at coordinate 1,576 of CAZDEK010000056.1, read as the reverse complement.
ATCCTGAAGATGGGCGGGCACACTATTCGGCCCGTACCTTGGACCTGGAGTTTGATTTTCCTTTTGGCACAAAGGAAATCACCGGCATAGCTAATCGTACAAATTATGACCTCACGCAACACGCTAAGTTTTCAGGTAAAGAGTTGACTTACTTTGATGAAGAAACGAAAGAACACATTGTGCCGTATGTGATTGAGCCGACCTTCGGCCTGGGCCGTATCGCGCTTGCTGTGCTGTGCGACGCATATAGTCAAGAAGAGGTAAAGGGCGAGACGCGTACCGTGCTGCGCTTTACGCCAGAAATCGCGCCAATCAAGGTAGCTATTTTGCCACTCTCGAAGAAGCCAGAGCTATCTGCCAAGGCGAAAGAGATATTCCATGCTATTGCTGGTGACTATCGGGTAGAATATGACGAAACTCAGTCAATTGGCCGACGGTATCGACGTCAAGATGAGATTGGTACACCACTCTGTGTGACCGTAGATTTTGATTCACTTGAGGACGAAGCTGTGACAGTGCGCGATCGCGACACTATGCAGCAGGATCGAGTGCGAATATCTGAACTCAAAGATTATCTTGATCAACGCTTACAGAGCTAAATAAATTCTTACTCCATCTCGAGCTGAAGCTCACAGCTATCGAAAAATCAAAAAGTTGTGGAAAAGTATAAAAAAGTTATGCAAAGCCGTTGACGTGGGTTTGACCCAGGAATATAGTGATGTTAGTGGGTAAATGTGGGTGAGCAACCACTCTCGTAACAAGGAGCTAAGCTTACACCATGGATTACTTTGAAAGAAAGCTCGACGACAAGAACCGCCTGACTATACCGAAAGAACTGCAGGCGGAATTCGGGCAAGAAGTAGTCATCACTCGCGGCTTTGGCCAGTACCTTCACCTCTATCCAAAAAACATCTGGGACGCCGAGATGGAACCTGCATTGAGCGGAAACATTCTCGACGAGCGAACGGCAGACCTTAACGTCCAGTTTCGCACCGGAAAAGTGACCGCCAAGCTTGATAGTAAGCAAGGTCGGATCACACTCGAGCCCCATCATCTGACCTATGCTGGCATCAATCGCGAGATTGTCGCGGTGCGCGCCGGCAAATACTTTCGCCTCATGGCCAAGTAGGCAGGTGAGGGGACTTGAGGACGCATCCCAAGTCAGTTCATTGAAAGAAAAATAGACACAAAATCAGGTTAGCTATTTAGCAGTCAGCAGCGCTTGTTGACGCTTCAGCGTATCTAAATGGAAGCGAGCCCTTTGTATGTATACACACAAAACTCCACCTCACAAACTTTCAACTCTCAGTACACCTTAAAGCGTGTACACCAAGGACTGATTTTACCCAAATCGTTAGTCCTTGCCACAACCGTCTGCTCTCGCGGACAACCACCTCACTTTTCAAAAACAAACACAAAGATAGACAGTTGGCTGCTAAATAGGTAACCTTGACAAGATGAAACACATTCCTGTGCTGATGAATGAGGTTATGAGTGTACTGCAGCCGCAGCCAGGTCAGACATACGTTGATCTGACAGCTGGCTATGGTGGACATGCGACTCAGGTCATCAAGAA
>CAZDEK010000055.1:0-5610 GCA_964504625.1 uncultured Candidatus Saccharibacteria bacterium | reverse complement strand
TGTTTGTTAGGCATAATACCTCCTTAAATATATATCACGCATAAACGCTTATGCTAATCATAGCAAATTGTGGTATGCCGTCAACTACTTCGTTGTAGTCTTTGCTCCACCACTCGATCCAAGATCAGTACCAACGAGGTTATAGACCGGAAAGAGGACACCCATAATCATAATGACCACCATAAAGCCTAAGAACACTATCAGAATCGGCTCTATCAGCGTAGAAATATTCTTCACCGTCTGATCAACTTCATTCTCGTAAAAGGTTGCTAGGCGATCTAACATATCCCCGAGTGTACCCGAGTCCTCACCTACCTTGACCATCTGTCCGACAAGCGGTAGAAAATATTCAGTCTTCTGCAAGGCTTCTGAAAGTGATTGCCCCGACTTCACTTGCTCAGCCATAACCACCACTTCTTGCTTAAGGAATTCATTATTCACGCTATCCGACACCAATGCCAACGCTTGAAGAATCGGTATACCACTAGCAACCAAGCTACCGAGTGTGCGAGCGAATCGCGCCATATACATCTTCATATACAGCTGATTGATGGGCGGCATGTTAATTTTAGCCCGATCGATCAGCCGATGTCCTTGGGGGGTCTTGAAGCCTAGATAGATACCGTATCCAATCAACCCAAGTACTGGAAATGTTATAAACCAATACTTGGTTATAGCATTGGCAATCCATACCATAATGACTGTAATAAGGGGCAAATCTTTGCCGAAGCTTGCGTAGAGGTTGGCTATCTGCGGGACCACGCTGGTGAGCATGAAGCCAAGTACAAGGATAATAACCACTAAAACGATAGCTGGGTAGATAAGTGCCCCACGTACCTTACTGGCAATTTCAGCTTCTTTCTCGAGCTGGATTGCAAGTCGCTCTAACGTATTCTCGAGATTACCAGATGCTTCACCAGCTTCAACCATCGAGATATAGATGCGATTAAAGTTTTGCGGATACTCGGCTAACGCTTGAGAGAGTGGCGTACCCCCTTCGACCGACTTTGTGAGACGAAATATGATCTCTTTCAGCTTCTTATTACTAACCTGGTCGAGCGTTGAGTGCAATGCTTGTGCCATCGGTAAACCGGCTTTGATCAAGGTGGCAAGCTGACGAGTAAAGACAACCTTATCTTTAGCCTTAACACGCCCCTGAACGGTACCCGCACCGAGAACAGGACCTTTCTTGATTCGTAGCTCAACTGGATACATCTCCTGCTTGAGAAGGAGTTTCCCAGCCGCCATCTCATTATCGGCCTGAATCGTACCGTTAATGATGCGGCCGCTGACTTTATCTCTAGCTTTGTATTGAAAATCGAGCATAGTGGTGTATTACGCGCTATTTCCTCATAAGTCGATCAAGTTCAGTAAGGTCAATGGCATAATTCTTCGCTTCCTCGTAGCTGATCTTTCCTTCGTGAATCAAGCGAGCAAGAGTGGCATCCATCGACTGCATGCCGTACTCGGCACCCGTCTGAATGACTGCATCGAGCTGATGGCTCTTACCTTCCCGGATAATATTACGGACCGCCGGTGTCACAACAAGGATCTCAGCTGCCGCCATGCGCCCTCCTCCAATCATAGGAATCAAGCGTTGCGCTACAATCCCCTGCAGCACGCTAGCAAGCTGGATGCGGATCTGTTGCTGTTGGTGTGGCGGGAAAACGTCTACCATACGATCGATCGACTGGGCAGCCGAGTTCGTATGCAATGTCGCAAACACCAAGTGCCCGGTTTCAGCCACCGTAATTGCAGTTGAAATCGTTTCGAGGTCACGCATCTCACCAATCAAAACTACATCTGGGTCCTCACGGAGAGCGCTGCGAAGCGCTGCGGCGAAGCTAGGGGTGTCAAAATGCACTTCGCGCTGAACGACAATCGATTTTTTGTGATGATGCTGGTACTCAATCGGGTCTTCTATGGTAATAATGTGCATCGCACGTTCTCGATTGACCTTATCGAGCATTCCAGCAAGCGTAGTGGACTTACCGGAGCCGGTCGGCCCAGTCACTAAAACTAAACCGCGAGGATATTCCGTCATTTTATTGAGTACTGGCGGCAAGCCCAGATCCTCTACAGTCCGGATCTTATTAGGTATCAAGCGAAAAGCAGCAGCTGGATTGCCTTTTTCATGAAATGCATTGACGCGGAAACGACCCAGATCTCCATAAGCAAAAGAGAAATCGATCTCTTTGTCTTTGAGATAGATATTCTTCTGCTCGTCATCCAGTAGACCAAACAGAATATCATCAATATCCTCAGCCTTGAGTACCGCCTCATCCTTAATAGGTGCTAACGCCCCGTCAATACGCAACATTGGTGGGAGTCCAACCTGCAAATGAATGTCCGAGGCATCACGTCGAATGACTTCCTCGAGGTATGGCTCAATGCGCAAGCGCTGGGCACCAATACTTGCTTGCATTTGATGTACTTGATCGCCCGCAGATACAGCTGCACTAGCAGTCGGTACCGGTGCAGCGATTGGGATTTCGCCAGCCACAGTAGATACGACCGGTTGTGGAGCGGATGCTTGAGTGGGGTCCTGTGGTGGCATGATAATTCCTTAGATAAAGCTGATTAATATTCGGTTGCGACGCGTGCTACTTCTTCTACCGTCGTTACACCAGTTAGCGCTTTGAGATATCCGTCCTGCTGCATGGTAAGCATGCCATCTTTGACGGCTTGATCCTGGATTTCAGTCGTTGTAGCCCGATTGAGCAATAACTTCTCCATGGCAGGATTCATTTCAAAGACTTCAAAGATACCTATGCGACCAGCATAGCCGTCTTTACATTCATCGCACCCTTCCCCCTTGTACAAAGTATAAGCGTTTTGACTATATAAGGGCAAACCCTGGTAGCCATATTCTTCTTCCTTGGCCTTAAGCTCAGCTTGGTTTTTCGGTAGAAATGCTCCGATAATCTTATTAATCAATTCTACTGCTGCCGGTGAAGCAGGATAGGCCTTTTTACACTTGGAGCAGACACGACGGACCAGACGCTGGCCAATCACCGTATTTACGGTTGAAGCGATCAGGAACGGCTCAATCTTCATATCAAGCATACGGGGCAACACGCCGGAGCTAGAGTTCGTATGGAGTGTCGACAGCACAGTGTGACCGGTAAGTGCAGCCTGAACGGCTAGATCGGCCGTCTCGGCATCTCGGATCTCCCCTACCAACACCACATTCGGATCTTGTCGTAAGATGGAACGTAAGCCACTGGCGAATGTCAGTCCCACAGCTGTATTCACCTGAATCTGGTTAATTCCCTCCATTTTATACTCCACCGGATCCTCTAGGGTGACGATGTTGATGGCCACAGACTTAATCGCCTGCACGACAGCATACAGCGTTGTCGACTTACCCGAGCCGGTAGGCCCAGTTGAGAGAATCATGCCGTGCGGCTTGCGCATGCCTGATTGAATTAGCCGCATGCTGCGCCCCCGGAAGCCAAGCGAATCAAGCGTAATATTCTGTGCGTTCTTATCAAGAATACGGATAACGACTTGTTCGCCATAGGATATTGGTGCAATAGCGATACGTAAGTCCACTTCGCGACCGGCATAAATATAGATCGCTTGACCGTCTTGTGGGATGCGATGCTCATCTATTTTGAGATTCGACAAAATCTTAATGCGCGAAATCAAGGCCGCCTCTGATGATTTTGGCAACGTCATGACTTCGCGTAAGATACCATCAATACGGAAACGTATCTTCAGCTCTTTTTGTCTCGGTTCAATATGAATATCGGATGCTTTAGCATTAATCGCGTATTCAAGAATGGTATTGAGAGCGCGCGTGATTGGCGCGTCCTGGACAATATCATTGATCTTTTTTGAATCTTGCTTGACAGCTTTTTCGGCGGCTTGTTCTTCTTTCTCAGCCGATGCGATATTTTTGAGTACTTCAGATACTTCTTGACTGAATCGCTCTTTATACATACCGAGCACGCGATCAATACCAGTCTGACTAGCAATAAACGGCGAGATACTATAGCCGGTCTTCCGAGAAATAAAGTCAATCGCCTGAAGGTTTGTCGGGTCGAGTAAAGCGACATTAAGAGCACCATTCGCAAAGCCAAAAGGTACCGCCATGTAATTCTTAGCGATTTCTATCGGAATCAGTTCTAGTACCTCTTGTTTGATTTGCACATTCGGATTCGAAAGATCAGCAAAAGGAATTTTTTTCGCAATGGCGATAAGCTTAACAGAATCTTCTTCAGTAACCGCCTTCATATCAACAAGTACCTGCAATAATCCCTTGTTTTCTTTTAAGGAGCGTAATTTTGCTACCTCTAAAAGATCGTGCGGCACAACACCACCATCAACGATAAGCTTTTCTATTGTTTTTTGGTTATCTAGGGTGAGCATGCACTACCCTCACGATCACTCAGAGGTTGCTTTACAGGTTTCCTGTCCGGCTTCACATTTCGGTGGTTTTGCATAATCACTTAAAGCCTTTAGGTCATTCAGGATGCGCTGGTCATCTTCACTTTGTAGTGGAACAGCTACTTTTGGAGGAACCTCCACCATAATAGCCGAATCTTTAGGGGCAGGCGCTAGTTGCGTATATAGCAAGACGCCTATTACCGAAATTATTGCTACTATTACCAATATCCCAATGAGATCGCGACGTTTCACTATTGATACTTCCCTTTGTTAGATTCATATTGATCCATTGGGACCATCTGCGGATCGATTGAAGGCTTCGGCAGATTATAGACTCGATAGCTCACACTCAATGAAATACTCGTAGCATCACCCGAAAGTTTCATGCTTGAGAAATCGAAAACACGAGCAGATTTTTCGACGGCGCGCAGGAAAGTATTAACCTGATCTTGATTGCCGGAAACTTTAAACGTCAATTGTGACGTTTGAATCCCAGATGACTGCGCTTGATTTGCGGTTCCAGCTGGCGTAGCAGCTGTCCCCGTCGCAGTATCCTTACTAACACTCTCTATATTCACAAGTGTCTGTTTTTCTAGAGTATTAATGACGGTCAGTAGGACCTGAAAGTCTGGTGTAGTCGGCAAAACACGCTTAGTTACGTAATCAAACGTCGAAGGTGCTGAACCATCAGATTTTTTTATGTCTGCTAATGCAGGCTCAGCATCTTTAAGCTTTTGAAGATTTTTTTGAGCAGCAACGATGTAATATTCCTGCGCTCGGACCTCAAAAGCTTTTTTGCTATTCGCATTAATAAGCTGATAGATGGCGTAGCCGCCCCCTAGTACAACCAACGTACAAATAACCACAGTAATGATTACTAAATTACGAATACTGTTTTGCTGTGACTGCGAAACTGGTGTTTGAGGTATAGCAATCTTTTTTTGCTTCGGATCCGTGGCTTTATTGCTAGCAGCTGCAACCATACTTATCGACCTCCAGCTTGTGTTGTTGGACTTGGCGATGTACTCGTCTGAACATCTTGCTTAGCATTATCTTGCCGATACTTCGTCACCAAATCTTGATCTACCTTGAAGCTAATCTCAAAATTAGCTCCAGAGGACTGCTTACCCTTAGATACACCCTGAACATCAATATCGGTAAAGACCTGCTTAGCGGCAAGGCCTGGGATTCTACCATAGTCCACATTGTAAGTTGAAA
>CAZDEK010000054.1:0-5674 GCA_964504625.1 uncultured Candidatus Saccharibacteria bacterium | reverse complement strand
CGGCGTATCCGCTAAGCACTGCTCCCCGGGATCATTGCCAATAGTTGTCTTTAACCGCCTTAAATGATCAATGTCGATAAAGACAACACTCAGCGCCTTGATGACAACGCTGCGCCGCTTATCAGGATGTTTATGTTGGAAACGAACTTCATGTGCAATCGCCTCAAGATAATCCATAAGGCCACGCCGATTTAGTATCTGAGTAAGCTCATCGGTTACTAATCGCTGCTGTAGTTCTTGCACCTGCTGCTGTAGAGCAGCTATGCGCGCTTTATAGGCAGCAACGTCAGTGGACTTTTCGGGCATTATTAGGCAGCCACCAATTCGTTATCGGCTAAATATCGCTCAGCCTCAAGCGCAGCTCGACAACCATCACCGGCCGCCGTGATAGCTTGACGATAGCGCTTATCCGCTACATCTCCAGCAGCGAAAATGCCTTCTACATTTGTGAAAACACCATCACGTACTGCGACATAGCCCTGTTCGTCGAGGTCAATTACGCCTCGCAAAAACTTGGTCGCAGGATCATGGCCAATAGCCACAAATAACCCTTGCGTCTTGAGGCGCCGCTTGTTCTTGGTTTTTAGGTTCGTAATTTCAACCCCATCAACCATATTCTCACCAAAAACATCAGTGACAGCGCTGTCCCAAATAAATGAAATCTTCGGGTGCTGCTTTGCGCGATCCTGCATAATCTTACTGGCTCGCAGTGAATCGCGCCGATGAACCACTGTGACGTGACTCGCAAACTTCGTCAGAGTCAGAGCTTCCTCCATGGCAGTATCTCCCCCGCCGACTACTACCACATCTTTCCCTTGAAAAAAATAACCATCACAGGTAGCACAGGCCGAGATACCTTTTGCCATCAAGCGCGTTTCATTCTCAAGGCCGAGCCAGCGTGCCGAAGCTCCCGTTGCAATAACAATCGTATGCGCTGACACAACCTCGCCATTGGCTAATACTACCTCATGAGGTTTTCCAGGTTTCACCTGCTTCACAAATTCACGATGCACAGCTACGCCAAAGCGCTCGGTCTGCGCCAACATTTCGTCCATTAAGTCCGGGCCGAGTACACCCTCTTTAAAACCAGGAAAATTCTCTACTTCGCTCGTAAGCAGCAACTGACCACCGGGGACATCTCCTCCATAGATTACAGTCTTCAGCGAAGCTCGAGCTGCATAGATTGCAGCAGTGTATGCAGCTGGTCCACTACCGATAATAACGACGTCAAATACTTCTCGACTCATAGAGACTATTATACAGATCTTAACCGATGCGGACTAACGTGCTGGCTGCTTCGTATCGCCATTACATGTACTGCTCGCCCAAAGACCTTTACCCTGTTGTTGTGCTTGACTCGCGGCCGCTCGAAACTCAGCCTGATACTTGTATGGGTTTGACTGATACGTATACTCATTCGCATAGCCATCCTCGAGCAAATTTTTATTGACAAACAACCCATCGTCACGCCATACATAGGCTAACAATCGATCATATTTATCACGCTCACCCTGCGATGGATCCATCTCGAGCCGAACACGGCGACCCATGAGTAGTGATTTCGTGCGATCACTCGCCTCACGTCCAAAACACTGTACGGGCTTGCGCGGATCTTTCGTTTCAGGAGTATCGATACCCAATAGTCGAACTTTTTCAATACTTGCCCCACGCTGGACTGCGATAGTATCACCATCATATATCTGAGTCACAGCCATAGTGTCACCGCTAAGTGCAACGCTGCTGGCAGGAGGCTTGGCAGGGGCAGCTTTCGCAAGAATAGCCAGCAGCATAATACCTATAAGGCCAAACAGTAGCCGCTGCAGCTGTCGATGACTCATACCGGCTGATCCTTCAGGCGGCGCTGCGTATCGCGATGTCGTGCTACACTCAACACAATCCCCAGCGCCAACATGGTCGTAAGCATACTAGTGCCACCCGCAGAAATCAGCGGCAACGGAATGCCTGTTACCGGCATAATCCCCATATTCATACCGATGTTAATAACAACATGAAATAGCAGCATGCTGGCCACCCCGATACAGAGATAAGCCCCGAAGCGATCAATCGTTTGGGTGCTTAAGATATACATGCGCACAATAAGAATCAAGAATAGAGCAATCGCCAAAGCGGCGCCGAGAAAACCCAGCTTTTCTGCTAGCACTGCGAAGATAAAGTCGGTATGTTGCGATGGTAGAAAATTCAACTGGCTCTGACTGCCCGATGATAAGCCGCGACCAAACAAGCCCCCACTGCCAACCGCAATCACGGCCTGCGTGACATTGTAGCCGGTACCAAGCTTATCAGCCTGTGGATTTATCAGTACTAGGATGCGATTCTTTTGATACGGTGCGAGGAAATTATAGAGGATAGGCAATGTCACGAGGCCAGCCAGGCCGCCAATGGCGAGGTATCGCCTCTTGACCTGTGATGCCAACGTCATACTGAGCCAAATAGCCACAAAAACCAAGCCAGTACCTAGATCTGGCTGGGCGACCACAAGCCCCATCGGAATCACCAAGATCAGAATTGAGTACAGCAAATATCGTACCCGATGGCTGACCTCATAAACACGGCTGTAATAAGCTGCCAGCACAATAATCATTGCCAGCTTGGCAAATTCCGAGGGCTGGAACTGAAAGAAGCCAATACTGATCCAGCGCTGAGCTCCTAATGCCGTGGTTCCTATGAGATCAACGGCCGCTAACGTTACCACCATGACTCCATAAAAGACAATTGCGTAGCTTTTGAGAAATCGATAATCCAGTCGGCTCATCAACAGCAGTGCAATAAGCCCCAAACCAGCGTAGAAAAACTGCCGAGTTGCATCGATCTCACTTCTCACCTCCCCAGCCTTAATGCCAGACGAGTATAAAACCAGCAAACCAAGTGCGGTGATCAAGACTGTCACCGTCAATACTACCCAGTCTATACGTCGCAACCCTCGCCGCATATCTTATTTCTGCGCAGTTAGACCGATGTGCAGTTCGGCGCCATCTACCTTCACGACAGCAGAGTAGGCCTCCCTATCTGGAGAATCAGAATAATCCGTAGTGAGCGTCTCAGCCGCAATCAGCTCGGCGTACTGACTGAGAGCCGCTTGCAATTCCGCTTCATCGGTCTGCAAAGCCAACCGAATGCGATCATCGACCGCTAGGCTAGCCGCCTTACGAGCCGCCTGGATGTGACGAATCACATCTCGGGCGCGTCCCTCGGCGCGCAGCGTATCAGTTATCTCGGTGTCTAAGTGCACCTGAAAGTCGTCTCCAGTCTCGACTTGCACAATCTTCACATTAACCTCATCTGCGATCATGGCCTGCACCTCTTCAGACCATGCCAATGGACTCGTAACCTTGATCGTCCCTAGCGGCTGACGTACCTTGACGCCGGCTGCTGCACGCTGGCTCAAACCTTCAGTAACAACTTCTCGAGCCGATTTCATCATCTCAAGTATCGACAGCTCGGCCGGCTTAAGTTGAGGCCAATTGCTTAAATGGACCGAGGGAGCATCGTTTGCTCCTCGAATAGATCGCCATACCTCATCAGCAATAAATGGCGCCCATGGAGCCAGTAATTGGGCGGTTCTTGCAAGTAAGTAATGGAGGGTTGCATAAGCATCAGACTTGTCATGATCGTCGTCAGATTTCCAAAACCGACGTCGACTGCGCCTAACATACCAATTCGAAAGATCGTCAATCAGCTCAGTCAAGGCACGACATACTCGAGGGGTGTCATAGAGATCTGATGCTTCAGTTACCTCTATAGCAACAGTGGAAAGTCGAGCTAGAATCCAACGGTCAAGTATACGCTGCGAATCTGGATGTTGTAGCTTTTTAGACGGAACATATCCGTCTACCTGTGCATACATTGTATAAAATGTGTATACATTCTTAAATCGTTGGATTACATTGCGCTGGGCTTCTAACAATGTTTTTGCATCAAAGGCCGCCGTTTCTCCCAGAACAAGTGGCGTCGATAGCAGATAGTAGCGAATCGCGTCTGCACCATATTGGTTAAAAGTCTCCGTGTTTTCCGGGTAATTACCTAAGCGCTTTGATAGTTTGCGCCCATCACTTCCGAGAAGAATGCCGTGCGCAACTGCATTCTTGAAGGCCGGCTTATCAAATAGCGCGACGCTCATAATGTGTAGGGTATAAAACCAGCCTCGGGTTTGCCCAACATACTCGGTGATAAAGTCTGCCGGATGGCCCGCCTCAAATTCTGCTTTATTCTCAAATGGATAGTGCATCTGAGCAAATGGCATACTACCAGATTCAAACCAGCAATCAAAAACATCAGTAATGCGCCTTGCCAGCTTACCTGAATCTGTCTTGAGCTCAACTGCATCAATATGTGGTCGGTGGAGATCAGTCACTAGATCAGGATTAACGGCCCGTTGGCGAATCTCAGCGAGCGAACCGCAGATTAACACCTCACCATCATCGGTTTTCCAGACTGGCAATGGCGCTCCCCAAAAACGATTGCGGCTAATATTCCACTCGCGGGCATTCTCGAGCCACTTACCAAAAATGCCATCCTTAACATGTGCCGGATACCAGTTTATCTCCTGATTTTTTGCGAGCAGCTGATCTTTAATCTTAGGGACATCGACAAACCAAGCACTCATGGCTCGATAAATGATTGGCACATCCGTCCGCCAACAATGTGGATAGGCATGCGTGATGACCGCCTTCGCAAACAGTTTATGTTGCTTTTCTAAGTCTGCCACAATTTCATTATTTGCATCGAAGACAAGTCGACCAACATAATCTTTTACGTCGGCCGTAAAGCGCCCCTCATCATCAACCGGGCTGACGATCGGCACACCTTCTTGTTTGCCAAGCCAGTAATCATCTTCACCGTGACCGGGCGCAATATGAACCACACCAGTTCCTTCACCGGCAGCGACAAAATCACCCTTCACAACCCGAAAAGCCTGCTCTGCACCAATAAAATAGGGAAACAGCGGTTCATAACTCAATCCTACCAGCTCCTTGCCTTTATATCGTCGCTGTTCGGTGGCTCCAACCAGCTCATCACCGTAGCGCTCGAGAGCTTCAGCGGCAAGTATCAATACCATATCACCCTGTTTCATCTCAACATAATCAAGCTCATCGTTGACTGCAAGCAGCAAGTTAGAGGGTAGAGTCCAAGGCGTGGTTGTCCAGCCCAAGAGAAAACGACCATCCCCCAGCTGAAACTTCACCGTTGCCGTCAAATCCTCACGCTCACGCATACTATCATCAAGGCGAGTTTCAGAATTGCTGAGCGAAGTCTGCGCACCATAGCTATAGGGCACTACCCTCTCACCTTCATAAATGAGACCTTTCTCATACAGCTCCTTGAAGGCCCACATGACCGATTCCATATAATCCGAGTCCATCGTTCGATAGTCATCAGTAAAATCGACCCAACGACCAATCCGAGTCACATAATCATGCCATTCACCAGTGAAGCGCAGGACAGAATCTCGACAATAACCAACAAACTTTTCAATACCGTACTGTTCAATCGCCCGTTTACCAGAAATGCCAAGCTCTTTTTCAGCCAAGAGCTCTGGCGGCAGGCCATGACAATCCCAGCCAAAGCGACGTGGGGTATGGCGACCCCTCATTGTCTGATATCGCATCACGGCATCCTTCAGAGTGGAAGTAAGCATATGTCCCAGATGCGGCAA
>CAZDEK010000053.1:0-5809 GCA_964504625.1 uncultured Candidatus Saccharibacteria bacterium | reverse complement strand
GGCTCGATCGCGCTTGCCCTGTGCGAGCTCATTTCGCACTGGATTGCCTGTCGCAATGATTGGTGCCGTAGTTTTCACACCGGCAAAACTTTCGACCGGAAAGCCAGTGGCGATGAGTTGTGCGCGACGAGCCAATACGCGATTCGTCAGCCCCATGACGATGTCCGATTCGTGGATCACGAGCGGGATTCCCAGCCGGGCAGCCGCTAAACCCACTGGTAGGCCGACATAACCACCCTTCACAAACACCACATCCGGCCTGAGCTGCTTCAGTAGCCGCCGGGCTTGGTTGAGACCACGCAATAAACGCCAACTGTCACGGGCATTCAGACCAAGCGTTCTTATATCCGTCAACTCCGCTACTCCCCGACCGTAGCGACGCAGCTTTCCGCTCGATACGACGTGATAGCGAATATCCTGCCCCTCCACTAGGTCGCGCTCCAGCGCGCCGCCGGAACCGATAAAATCGAGGACAACGCCGGGCTCAGTAGCTCGTAGTGCCGCGCACAGGGCCAAAACCGGTGTGACGTGACCGCCGGTTCCGCCCCCCGAAACGACTATCCGCATAGGCCTGCTCCCTTTCTGTATAGCGTGATATATTCTGCAAAATCCCAATCGCTACCATGGTAGCCAAAAGACTTGTCCCACCATAGCTGATAAATGGTAGCGGGATGCCAGTCAATGGGATGAGATTTAACATTGCCATAATGTTCACCACCGCCTGAGTCAATAGCCACACCGTGATGCCCACAGCGACCATCCGACTAAAGCGGTCTGGTGCCATCCGTGCGATGCGAAATCCGCGCCATCCCAATAGGCTGATGATCGCCACCACCAGCATTGTCCCCCAGAGACCAAACTGTTCGCCAATGATGGCAAAAACCGAGTCGTTTGTTGCCTCAGGGAGATAACCGTAGGACTGCAAGCTGTTACCTAGACCCTTCCCGAGAATTCCCCCACTCCCTAACGCAATTAATGCCTGATTGATATGATAGTCAGCTCCAGTAATATCATCACGATGATTCAGAAAGGTCGCGATTCTTGCCAAGCGATATGGAAAAAGGACAATCGTTGCAAAACCAGCTGCCAGCAAGCTCGCTAAACCAGCGCCAAAGAGCCATAACGGCGCATCGGACATAAATAGCACCGACAAGGCAATTGCCATCAGAACAATGCCTGTACCAAGATCACGCTGGAACACAACCACCAAAAGCATAGTGCCGGCAAGAATCGCAAGAAACGGCAGGAGGCCTTCTTTAAAGGAACGGAGCTTATCACGATGTGCCTCAAGCCAAGTAGCAAAGTATAAGATAAGAGCAAGCTTGAGAAACTCAGCAGGTTGAAAACTGAATGAACCCAAGCGAATCCAACGACTCGCCCCATTTACATTGAGCGCAAGGCCAGGAATAAATACCAACAGCATCAGTACTAATGAGCCAATCAGCATCGGGAGAGACAGCTTTCGCCAGGTTCCATAGGGTAAACGGGCAGCGATAAACCAACCGACAAGACCGACACATAGACTAATCAATTGGTTGGTAAAAAAAGCGTTGCGATCACTAGCACCGCCTGTGATGTTAAAATTTACAATTGCACCGGTCGAGTAGATGACGATCATACCAACTGCAATCAACGCCAAGACTAGCAGCCCGAGAAAGTAGTCAGGACGATGATGGGGTCGCTCGCGAAGGGCGCGGGCGATCTCACCCACGAGCGATCAATCCGATAATTAAACCGAGTACGCCAGTTATCGCGCCGATAATCCACAGGCGCATCGTCACCTTCGTCTCTGGCCAACCTATCGCCTCCAAGTGATGATGGAGAGGCGCCGAGCGAAAGACTTTTCTACCCAGTACTTTCTTCGAGAAGATTTGAACAGCACTCGAGCCTGCTTCGAGAACAAATACCGTACCGATGATAGGCAACACAAAAACAGAGTTCGTCAGCATCGCAATCACCCCGAGTGTTGCGCCGAGCGCTGTCGATCCAACCTGCCCCATGAAAAACCGGGCCGGATAAATATTAAACCAGGTATAAGCTAAGACCGCACCAACAATCGTAGCGCAAAACGCCGCCAGAAGGTACAGCCCCATGAAGAAAGAGATAATGGCATAACAACCATAAGCGAAAGCCAGCAACCCTCCGGCGAGTCCGTCGAGTCCGTCAGTAATTGAGACGGATTTAGCAGTTGAAAAGACGACCAGAATAAAGAGCGGAATATACAGCCAGCCTATCGAGAAATCACCAACTGCCGGGACATGGATCAGATTGTATTCGAGCTTGTAGTAAAACCACCACGCACATATCGCCGCCAGAGCAACTAATGCCAGAGCCTGCGTTTTGGCCTTCAACCCTCCACTCCGATTCGCAAAGCCAAGAATATTCGACAAGTCATCGATAAGACCTAAGCCGCCAAATAACAACAAGGCAGCTAGAGGCAGCCAAGTCTCAGTACGATTCATATTGGCGGCGAGAGTCACAATAGTCACCGTGACAATTACGATACTCCCCGCCATGGTTGGAATGTGCCGTTTGTGTTTTTCGGCATGTAATTTGGCAAACACCTTAGCTTGCTCGCCCGTGACGGCAGTCGCGCGTTGCTTGCGCCACCACTTATAGCGAAAAGCTAATGTGGTGAAGACTGGCGTGAGCAACATCGCAATCACAAAGCCTGCGAAAGCAAAACCGAGCGTCATAAGTAATTGGTTTACAAGTCCGTCAAACTGCATGTGTTTCTTTCCTGGTTAGCATTGTAGCACTATTCACTCGAAGGCGGTACCTGATAATACTTGAACAATTCTTTCGCCACATCAGCAAAGGCTGGTACAGCACTTCGCTCAGCAAAAGTCTTGGTTTTGGGGTAATCAACCCGAACCATGATTATAAATTTCGGATCGTATGCCGGTGCAAAGCCGATGAAGCTACCGATATTTTTATCTTCCTCATAGCCTTGCCCATTAGCCTTTGGTACCTGGGCTGTCCCAGTTTTTCCAGCGATCTTATAGCCGGGCATGCGTGCCAGATAGCCCGAACCTCCCTCGACCACTTTGATCATCATGCCAACTACTGCGCGTGCATTGTCGGCAGTCATCACCTGATCATTTTGATTTTTATAGCTAATTGTATCCACTTCTCCACCAGGCTTTAGTTTGCCGGCTAGCACATGAGGTTGAACGAGCTTACCTCCATTAGCGATCGACGAGATCGCAGTAATCATCTGTAAACTCGTTGTAGCAATCCCCTGCCCAAATGTCATATTTGCATAATCAATGTCAGCAGCCTTGGGATCTTTCACGCGACCCGGCGCCTCACCGGCTAGCTCCACTCCAGTCTTTTTGCCAAAGCCAAACTGCTGAATACCCGCGTACAAAGCTTCTTTCCCGGCCCGAGTAATTTGATTCGGGTTACCGCCCAGCAGTCGAAGAACATAAACCATGCCGGTATTGATCGAGTTCTTGATGACTAGGCTCATATCGACGGTTCCGAAGCTTTTTTTCTCAGCGTTAAATATCGTGTACTCACCAATAGTGACACTACCACTATCAGTGAAGCTCGTCTCTGGCTTGACCTTACCTGACTGCAATCCAATCGACATAGTAAGGGGCTTAAAGCCAGAGCCAGGCTCGAATTGGTTCGAGATGGCGCTGTTAATGAACGAGCGATAGTCAGTCGGCTTTACAGCCCGATAGTTATTCGGGTCATACTCTGGATAATTCACCATCGCTCGAATAGCACCAGTCTGGGGGTCCATAACAATAATACTGCCAGACTCAGCTTGATTATCACTAACAGCTTTGGTGAGAGCTTTTTCTGCAACACCCTGGACAAAGCGATCAAGAGTCAGTACATAGCTCGTCCCATTGCGAGGCTCCTGGACGACATTATCTTGGGTCGACAGCGGGACGCCCTGACTGTCAGTAATCGCTTTGAGCGAGCCATTTTTGCCGGCTAAATCAGCATTCAAATACTCTTCGACACCGTATTGCCCTTTTCCATCGGCGTTCACATACCCAGTAATATGGCCAAAAAGTGAACCTTCTGGATAGGCGCGATAATCGCGATCCTTAAGAACAACTCCTTTCAGCTTCAATTCACTGATTTTTCGTGCCGTTTCCTTATCTATCTGCTGTTTGAGCTCGATGTAGCGAGTCCCAGAGAATGTAAGCTGATCCTTCAAGCGATTCTTATCAACATCGATCAACGGCGCAAGCGCCTCGGCGGCTCGAGTAGGATCTTCTACCAGCTTTGGATCGGCATAAAGGTATTTTAAGGAGTTATTGAGCGCTATTGGGTACAGCTCGCCATTATCTTCAAGGTATATCTCACCCCTCTGGGCTGGAACCTCAAACTGCCGTGACTGCTGGGCGGTAGCTTTAGCTTGATAGTCACCACTCTTTAGCACCTGGATATAGACGAGCCGCCAAACGATTGCCGCTAGTGGAATGACAAATATCCCGGCTAGCCACCATAGCCGGGCGTTACTCAATCCAGGGCTGGTTCGTCGTGGTTGCACAGGCGTTCTCACCCCTACTATCTTACTGAATCTAAGTGCAAACTGCTAACGCTGCGCGTAACTCGCATTCGACACAGGTGTCATTGCTGCAGCCACCTGAGACTGCCGAGCCTCAGCGATGGAGCGCAAACGGGCCGCATCAATACGAAGTTGTTCCTTCTGATTTTGTAATTCGACCCGCTTGGATTCCAAGCGATTCAGACGCAAATCTAATGTTTTCGCCTTAGATACCTGGTTAAGATACAGCATCGAAAGTAATGCAACCAGAGCTAAGAGCATAAAGGAGACCGAGATCGGGCCAGCTTGAACACGGGTTTCGACACGGGTCAAATTCTGATTGCGCAACAGACGCTGCTCGGCTGGGTACATACGTTTGTCTCCTTTGTATGAGTTTGTGTGTTTTTGTGTTTGTTTTGGGATGAATGAGAGGTTACGTTATCTCAAACGACTTCACGTGAGCTCAGGTGAAGTGGCCTTACTTAACAACGCGAACTTTGAGTTTCGTCGCGCGTGGGCTCATATTGCGAACTGCTACGGTCATGAGACCTCCTTTTTTGATTTTTACTTTTTCTTTTCGACGGCTCGGAGTTTGGCGCTCCGGGCTCGCGGATTATAAGCAATTTCTTCGGGTGTCGCGATAAGCGGCTTTTTGGTAACCAAACGAAACGGCGATTCCTGTAATGCTTGGCCTGTAATAGTATCGCATATATCAGCGGAAATGTCACGCATAAAATGCTTCACGATACGGTCTTCCAGCGAATGAAAGCTGATGACGGCCAAACGCCCACCCGGCTTCAAGGCTTCAGCGGCTTTCGGCAAAACGGACTCGAGGGCTTGCAGCTCATCATTGACGGCGATGCGCAGGGCCTGAAAGACTCGTGTAGCACCATCAATACGGCCAGATGGCACAATCGACCGGGCGATGTCAGCTAGCTCCTGAGTGGTGCGAATTGGCTCGGCAGTGCGCTCAGCAATGATCTTCCGAGCAATTGCTCGTGATCGACGCTCTTCACCATACCGGTAGAAAATGTCGGCCAGTTCTTGTTCGGTCGCTGTATTAACGATATCGGCTGCAGTCTGGCGAGTCCGCTCATCCATTCTCATATCCAGCGGCGCGTCCGACTGAAAGCTAAAGCCACGGTTGGTCTCATCGAGCTGGGCGCTATTCACCCCCAAATCGAGCAAGATCATGTCTGGCCGCGGAATCTCCGACCAAGCGATCTCGGCAAAATTAGCTCGCCAGACATGCACACGCCGACTCGGAAAACTATCGGTCAGCGACTTGACGGCCTCAAG
>CAZDEK010000052.1:0-6182 GCA_964504625.1 uncultured Candidatus Saccharibacteria bacterium | reverse complement strand
ATGCCAGTGCAGCTACCAAGATCACAACGATTGCGCAGTGCTTCCTCATCTGGTGTTGGGCGCAATAAGAAAATATCTTATGCGAAACATGAAAGGATAGCCCCATGCCAAAGCCAACCCCCAAACCAACCAAGTCTCGTTCGCGTAGTAATGTAGCTTCAGCTCGTGGTCTCAAAGCTTCGTGGCGCAAACTCTCTGGCATGCAGCTCACTGCTGTGGTGGCATTAGTCATTGGTCTGGGTGTATTTGTGATCTGGTCAGTCTTTGCCGGTAGTCTCCTCAACAACGAAGTAGAATCATGGGGTTCATCTGGTGGTACTGTAGCCATTAAAACTGATCCCTCTGCCGCAAATGGTAGCTACATAGAGTTCCAAGCTCCAAGTACACCGCCGACAACGGGTGGGACGGTTACTGGCTTTCCCACGCCAAATAACACTGGCTGGAAGCCGACCGGCGTCACACTGACGCCATATTCAGGACCGTCAGACATTACGGTTGCCGGTACAGTTATCGATAGCAAGGACATCCGACAGTGCATCCGTATTCTGGCGCCAAATGTTACGATTAAACGTTCAAGGATACAGTGCGCCAGTGGTGGGCCCAATTCGTACGCTCTCCAAACTGTTGATGGCAGTATTATCCAGAATGTTGAGATCACTTCAACAGCGCTGAAAGATTGGTCTACCATGATTGATGTTGCGGTTGGCGGTTGGGGTAATAATGTGGTGCTTGACAGCCTCTATATTCACGGTATGTCACGTGGCATTGTCATCAACGCGGATAGCAACAATACGATGATAAAAAATAATTACGTTGGCGATAACTATAACCCATTTGGTCCAGCCATCCACCAGGAGACGTTTGGTTGCTTTGGCGATTGTCATAACTTCACCATCACAAATAATACCTTCAAGTGTCTCGCTAATACGTATTGTTCAGCGGCTATGTTCTTCGACGCCAAGGGCGGACCGAGCGACAACTTCACTATTAGTGGCAATCTCATTTCGGGAGGAAGTGCGGGCATCTTTATGCAGTGGGATCCAAACGGTACACAAATCATGAACCGAGACCCATCAAAGCAAAATAAGCCACAGGAGCCCAATAAAAACTTCACCCTCACAAATAATATTATGAATACCGATGTTTATGAGAATGTTGGTGAGTATTACGCATTATTCTTCATGCCATATGATAAAAATCTCTTTTCAAAGCCAGTTAGCCAGGGGGGATGGGGAGTCACGTGGAAAAACAATCGTATCAAAGGTGGCTCATATGACGGAGCATTTGTCACCCCATGGAATGAGTGGCTAAAAGTCACAACAGAGCCAGCTTATTAGCGAAGACTTGAATGAAAAATCTCACCCGAAAATCAACCACCAAGCGCAATTACTCTCGCTCTTCCCGCAATAATGTGGCTCCTACGAGCAAGCTCAAAGCCGCTTGGCGCAAGCTAAACCCCGTACAGCTCACTGCCGTCGTGGCTCTCGTAGTCGGCCTCGGTGTTTTCGTTGTCTGGTCAGTCTTTGCGGGCAGTCTCAGTAACTACGAGCCAGAAACCTTCACAGCCTCTTCAGCCTCGAGTGTGGCATTCAAGACTGACCCCACAGCTGCCAATGGCGGCTACGTCGAGTTCTTAGCACCGGCTGCGTCTACGGCGGTGACGCCGAGCACTACTACATCACCTCTCGCAGGTCAAATTCGGACCTATCCGCTTCATACGAATATCAATGCCACTACCTACTGGGTTGGGGGAGCTCTTTCAAAATACGCCTGATGGTAGTCAGGTTTGCTCAGCCTATAACAGCAACTGGCTGTATTCGTTCTTTCGCCTCGCGCAAGTGAACAATTGCAAGGCACCGACTTCCGGTTATGTCAGTGGCTGTGATGCAGTGCTCAAAAATACAGCCGGCAAATGTGATGATGCGAACAGCATCGCTAGCGTTCGTACCCCAGCGAATGGCTACTTTCCGCCTGGGCTACAGGCGATATATGAAAATCCTTTCTATATCGATTTACCCTACGATGACTATAATCCCACCGACGCGACCGATATCACCGGTTATGCAACCCGTTGTGCCGATATCCCATGGGCTAACGACCCAGGCTATCAAGGCAATTGCACCAATCGTAATTTCTCTTACATGAAAAATCGATGGGTCCAGGTAATGGCGAATGGTAAGACTTGCTATGGACAGATCGAAGACGCTGGTCCTGCCGATGACGGTAATGGTAACCCCCACTATGATGATCGCGCCTATGTGTTCGGTGCAAATGATGCTCGACCGATCAATAAATCCTACAATAGTGCCGGTATGGACATATCACCAGCACTAGGTGCATGTTTGGGTGGGCAATTCAACTCAGATTTAAATGTAAGTTGGCGCTTTGTCGATTCACCACCTGCAGGGCCATGGACGACAATAGTAACCACTTCTGGCCCACAGTAAAAACCTCTATAGCAACCCTAGGTTATCCCTATACTCTTCGTCACCACCAGCAAATAGCCAGTTCGCAAAAGCAACGTCGCTCGACCCAAGAGTAAGTCCGCCATGATGTGCTGTTTCCTGATCTTTTGCTGGGTCGAAATAATAGCAAAAGTAAATATTGAAAGGATCATTCATGCAAAAACCCGTAAACCAACTCCCAATCGAACCAAGTTTCGTTCGCGTAGTAATGCTACTTGAGCAATTTAGATCAAGTCCTATTTGCAAGCATAAGCGGCAAACTGTATACTGCACTCAAAGTTAACAGAACTATGCCTAAACGCTCGACGAAAAAATCCATGCCGCCACGATCCAAAAAGCGTATCGCCTCCACTAAGGTGAAGCTCGCAAGTCGCCCTCGAATCAATCCAGTAGTGTTAGCGATTATTGTTTTTGCCGTAGCCTTGCTCGGCTTCATCCTTATCCGCTCCCGCGCTGCCACAACTGTGACGATCACGAATCCACCCAATTCATCCTCGACCTGTGGAGCACGAGTTTCAAACTATTCGTATGCAGTTCCATTTGGTAAGTCAGCCTTGAATGTTCCCGTTTGCGGTATGCCCAAGCACCCGAAGTCGGATGAATTTGTCCGCCGCTGGTACAACTATTCAAACGCTAATGATGGTAGCCCGCAAGCACTAGCTGCCCGGGGTATTATTGACTTCAGTTTTAACAATGCACCGCCGGCAACCAATTGGGCGCGTACACTCTACACCACGAAAGAGGCTAATATCCAACGTCAGGTCATGACCTGTATTTCGGACTGCTATCTCACAAATCTTGACGGCGGATCTTATGACAAGCAGTCAAGCTTGCCGAGCACGCCTATTCCATGGAATAACGGTTGGGTAGTAGCTCAGGCAGGAGATAATGAAGTTATCATCCATGATCCGGATACGGGGAAGATGTGGGTTATGTCGGGCATCCGCAACGATCCTGCTACAGCATTCTTTTATTGCGGACCATTTGTGGGTGATCGATTGTGTGGGACGAGTTTTTACATCCTGCGCAACAAGGATGGGAATGTGGCGGACTATCGAACCTATGAGGGAACCGGAGCAGGAGCTGGTCTCGGTACGCCGATGCTCGAAGGGATGGTACTGCCAGAAGAAGTTGCTGCTGGTGAGATTCGCCATGCCATGACTGTCGTAACGTTCAACACTGCCCGTGGACCAGAGTGTACTCCAGCCCAGCGCGGTACGGCGGCGGAGAATGTAACTTGTGGTACGGCTATTGCTCCAGCTGGACGTTTTGAATTAGGAGCCCAGACCGGCGGCATTTCCCAGCAGTGTAACATGTTTAAAGGAACTCCGCTTGAAACTATCTACACGCAAGACAAGCTGATACCCGAAGGAACTCGCTTTGCTTTGAATATCGATGATGCAGGAATCGAAGCTTGGATCAAGACGAGAGCCGATCTGGTGGCAAACCCTCGCAAAGCGGAAACAGCTCGGATTGTGGCGCGTGCCTTGAGGGATTATGGTATTGTGATCGCGGATACAAGCTGTAGTGGTACCGCGATACAGACCCCTGGCGGATTAAATCCTGCTACCAAGCAAAAGTGGGAGGCCCTAGGGCTCACCGGATCCGATCCGGTAAGCCTCATTCAAGGCCTCACCAACGACAAAAATATGTACATGGTAGATACTCCAATAAATTACTGTACCGATGGCACTCAGTCCAAGTACGCATGCGGTTATACCACCTCGCGGTATCCTGGTGTGAATTATGATACGGTGAACCCATCAACGCCACCGCCAACTACTACGCAATCCACGACTGTACAGCCGACCACGCCACCAGCAAGCTCTTCGACTGTGACTAGTACCGTCACAACGGCTCCCGCCACGGTAAAGCCATCAACCCCACCAGCAACCACGCAACCATCTACCTGCGTGCCATCCTTTAAGCAGGAATGTCCGGCTCCGCCCCCACCGGCATCAACCGACAACCAACCACCAACGGCTCCTACCTACTTATCTGCTGGTGTTAGCTGGGATCCGACACGCTTTAAGTACATCTTCACTGTCGGCTGGCAGGCGTCTACTGATAATGTCGGAGTACTTAGTTACCAAGTGTATAAAAACGATAAGCCACTCGGCACAGTAGCTGATACGAAAATCGTCGATGACGAAGCGACAGTCGATCTTTATCGCACCTACAAGGTCACCGCCAAAGATGTCGCTGGCAATGTTTCGCCGAGCGTAAGTAAAACAGCGGTGATGCGGTGTTTCCTCATCTTTTGCTGGGCTGAGTAAAATTGTAAGGAGAAACCATCATGTTATCTATCATTAGCAAACTCGCAGAAATGGATTATAGCTATAGTTATAACTCAGGTAGTCAGTTATCTGGTGGCGCCATTGCTGTAATGGCGGCGTTTTTCTCTACATTTTTCCTACTTTGGCTCGCGGTTGGGTTAGCCATACTGATTGGGTCTTGGCGTATTTTTCAGAAGGCTGGCAAGCCGGGCTGGGCCGTTCTTGTACCTTTCTATAATATCTGGGTATTGCTCGACATTGTGGGGCGTCCGGGCTGGTGGTTGTTGCTTTTCTTTGTTCCAATTGTAAACATGGTGATAAGCCTGATTCTTGCGTTTGATACGGCTCGTGCTTTTGGTAAAAGCGAATTGTTTGCTGTCCTGGGGCTGTTTTTCTTCAACCCAATCGGAGTTCTCATGCTCGGCTTTGGAGACGCAAAGTATCTTGGGCGCAAGCCAGTATCGTTGGGGATTGATCCTAGCTTGACTGAAGCCGAAGTTGTGGAGAAGTCCACAGGTAACCATACGAGCCCAAAGCGCCCAACCAAGAAAAGCTAGCATAAGTATTGACACTTAATGCTTAAGCTGATACAATAATTTCCGCATAACCGTTTCGGAAGAAGCTCCACGCTTCCGATGAAAAGGACGGAGTGAGTCTGTGCTGACCGTGGAGGGTCGGCCTATATTGCACAGCGAGCTCTTTTTATGACACTAATCATAAGGAGACACGCTATGCCAGGAACAAAGATGGGCGGTATGAAAGCCGCTGAAACCAACAAGAAGCGCTACGGTAAGGAATTTTATGTCCGTATCGGTGCCATTGGTGGTAAGAAAAGCACGGGTGGTGGCTTTGCTGCTAACCCAGAGCTAGCCCGCATCGCTGGTGCGAAGGGCGGCCGTGCTCGCAAGAAAAACGCAGAGACCAAGTAATCTTCTTGTAGCTCACCAAAACACCCCGTGTTCAGCGGGGTGTTTTGTGTGCGTATTAGCTTTGCTGTATGCGCACACGATGGATACGAGCCTGGGCATCAGTCCGGATATGCCAGCGAGTCTGGCAGCGGAAACAACGGTAGGTGTGCGGGTCTTCTTGTAGAGAAAAATTATTACACGTCGGGCAGGTCGCTCGTTGGGTCACCCAATCCGCATAGCTCTGTAAGCAATCACTGACGAACGCTTCTGAGCAATCGAGATGATGCTCTCTAGCTAGCTCGCGAGTTTTTGCCCAAGCCCGGGTTTCCATTGCAAACAGCTCAAAGTCAGTTTGGAAATCAAAATGTGATAGCTCCGCATGGGCAATTTCATGCAACAGGCTGAGACAGCCACTTGCCGTGTCGATCGTTGCTTCATCAAAATAAATTGTGTCGGTGGCAGCGTCAAAACAGTACTCATCACTGGCCACATACATAAAATGCGAGTAGGCGCACTGGTTAGCCGCGGCTGTG
>CAZDEK010000051.1:0-6245 GCA_964504625.1 uncultured Candidatus Saccharibacteria bacterium | reverse complement strand
TGCCAAAGAAATCGGTAAACCGATAATCAGCGATTTGCGTGAAGGCAAGAAAACGATGCTGATGTACTATGGCTTACAATTTGCGAATCAGGCCGATAAGGCATATTTGCTTTCGAAGTGGGGTAATTCGGAAGTCACGACTACAGATTTGAAGCAGGTGCGAAAGATTCTGACCGAGAATGGCGCGAAAGCCAAGACAGTTTTCGTTGCTCAGGCTGAAGCAACTGCCGCTAAGAAGGCGATTGGTAAGCTGGCAATGCCTGGCGAGCTACCTGCTCTGTTCACAAGTTTCACAGATTATCTTGTACAAAGGAGCGCATGACCAGCGTCAAACAGAGCTATCGGGCCTGTCGCCGCATTACGGCTCGTGCTAGCTCGACATTTTATCTGGCTAGTCTCTTATTCGATGGTGACACTCGGCGCGATATTCAGGTACTGTACGCGTTTTGTCGTGTTGCGGACGATATAGCTGATGATGCCCAGGCTACCGACATGGATAAGCGTTCACGATTGCGTGAAATGAAGCGCGCGCTCGATACTCTTCAGCCGGTTTCCACGGCAAGTGCTATTTGGCCAGCGTTTTTTGAGGTTATGCGACGACATCGCTTACCAAAGGCAGAACTTATTGATGTGTTGCGCGGTGTTGCCAGTGATATTCGGTTTCGACAGCCCCAGTCACTAGACGAACTCGATCGCTATAGCTACTACGTGGCAGGTGTAGTAGGGATACTCTCTGCGCGAGTGCTGGGGGCTCATAAGAAGACGACGTTTACGGGGGCAAAACAGCTGGGTATTGCCATGCAGTACACGAATATCATTCGCGATGTGGCTGCTGACTATCGCTTGGGGCGAGTGTATATCCCCAAAGGACTCATGCAGGACTGCGGTGTTACGCGAGCCATGCTAGCAGCGAGCCAGCCGTCACCTGAACTGGTCGAGGCATTGAAGCGAATGGGTGAGCGGGCCGAACGCTATTATTCCGAAGGTGAAGCCTCGATAGCCGATTTGCATCCGACCTACCAGCGACCTGTCCAGGTAGCGACCGCGTTGTATCATGGCGTTCTCGAACGAGCAAAGCAAAAGCGGTATACTGTACTCGACGGCCGCATCAGACTCAACCGTCGCGACAAGCTAGCGGTAGTCTTGTCTGCCTATCGCGGCCGCTAACATACCATGCCTGAAGAAAAGCCCAAACCTGCAGCCCCCGGCGTCGATGGCTTGCGTCGTTCGACCGAGCCGATTCGCCGTGTGCGCCCGCCTGCCCCGCATCGCGAGCGACATTTGAAGGCTCAACCGCTTCCCCAGGCGGTTGGTGAGTCTCATCAGCACAGGAATGTTATTCATCCTGACCCTCACTTGCGCGCAGCTGAAATCATGCACCCACATGGTGTCTCGCATCCGGCATTGCCATTACCGACCAGCCGAGCTGTGTCGCATCTCAAGCTATCGATCTGGTCTGGCGTACTCAAACCATCACTGACGGAAATTCATGATCGGCGTACGGTGTGGGCTAGTCTTGGTATTACGCTGGCATCACCTTTTACGTGGCTCTTAGTCATACTGCCGGCGTTAACGATCTATGCATCTGATATTCAGCACGAGTCGGCAGGTAAGTTATTTGCACAGTTTGCGGCCTGGATCAATGGCCTGACGGCCAGCCAGGTAGTTATTTTTCTGACCGTGAGCGCTCTAACATTAGGTCTCGTCTGGTTGATTCGCCATACCTGTCTTCTGGTGGCCTATGGCATTCAAGTGCGACGTATTGATAATCGGTTGGTGTCTGGCCGACAAGTGTGGTGGCAGTCATTGGCTAAAATCTGGCGACTGATCGTGGTCGCAGCGATCGATATCGTGCTTTCCGCAGCTTTAATGACAGGTGGAATGATGGCATTAGCGAGAATCGCCGGTCTTGCTGATACGACACAGTTTACGGCTTGGTGGAGTTTGTTCTTTAACTTCACGTTGCTTGTCATTATCCTAGCTGGCTGGTTAATGGCGACTCATCGACCACTAGCTCGGGTTATGCTCTCTATCACAAACCGTCCGGCTAGCTTCGTCATTATTCGCGGCTTTGGCTTAGTTTTTCGCAATTGGTGGCGGGCTTTGGGGATTGGACTCATCTGGCTGATGGCAGCTGGTTTGACGGCGACACTCGTAGCCGGTATCTCTTGGTCGACGATCGTGTACGGCTTGGTCCAGGTGACTACTACGATTGGTCGTTCAGCATTATGGGCGGTATCGGGGGCGCTCATTCTGTTTGTACTGACGTGTTTTACTGTCTGGTCGACGAGTTATTGGCCGCGGGCTTATCATGTACTGGCCCATCGCGGTTATCCAAAGACAGTTTCACAACTCATGAACGACGAGTTGCATGCGAAATCCCGTCGGGCTACGTTAGTGCATGTAGCACTGCTGGTGCTTCTCTACGTGGGGCTGGTTGTTGGCATAACGCTCGTAGCACAGCCCCGTATTGCAACCGGTCTCGAGCAAATACAACGTCGGATTCCGACTTCACTGGATCAACTCTTACCGACGCCACCGAGTCGATAGCGGTGTAAGCTTGACTGCAAACAAAAAAAAGAGTAGTGTTGTCAAGGAAAGCCCCCGGCGGCTTTTTTAGATTACGGAGAGAAGTTTCCATGCGAAAACTCCAGCGCTACATTGCTAGCTCCATTGAGGAGCTCCGACGTGTTGTTTGGCCCACGCGGCGCCAGGCAATTGCTCTGACGGCTGTAGTCTTGGTGTTTACCGCAATTGTGGCTGCCTATTTGTCTGGACTGGATTTTCTTTTCCGGACAGCGCTTGAGAAACTCATCTTACGTCAATAAGAAGGACTACATACTCATGAAAATGCAATCACACGCAGGTGCACACTGGTATGTTATTCATACCTACTCAGGGTATGAAGACCAGGTGGCACAAAACTTGCTGCATCGCGTCGATACCCTCGGTCTGAAAGACAAGGTCTTTGACGTAGTTGTGCCGAAAGAAAATCAGATTGAGATCAAGAACGGAAAGCGCCGGATTGTCGAGCGTAAGATTTTTCCAGGGTATATCCTGGTGAATATGATAGTCACAGAAGACTCTTGGTATATCGTGCGTAATACCCCGAATGTTACTGGCTTTGTTGGCACCGGCACTACACCGAGCCCGATGAGTGAGGACGAGATTAAGGTCATTCAGAAGCGTATGGGCGTCGAAGAACCAAAGTATATGATCGACTATTCAGTTGGTGAGCTGGTGAATATCACTGATGGTCCGTTCAAAGGTTTCGATGGTCAGATTGCAGAAATCGATGAGGCTAAGGGTAAGATTAAGGTCCTCGTGTCGATGTTTGGTCGCGAAACACCAGTCGAGCTCGATAGTTTGCAAGTTAAGAAAGTGTAACTAACTCACGTGGGAGGCTCGAGTAGCCGCTAGCACCACGAAAGGAGACAATCATGGCAGAAGCCAAGAAAATTACCGCCAAACTGAAGATGGTCATCCCGGCTGGAGGAGCTACACCGGCTCCGCCAGTGGGTTCGGCTTTGGGTCAGCACGGCGTCAATATGATGGACTTTATCAACGCCTTTAATGAGCAGACGAAGGACATGCGTGGCGCCCAGTGCCCGACGAAGATTTATATCTATGAAGATAAGAGTTTTACCTTCGAGGTGAAGGGTACACCAGCTAAGACTCTGATCAAGCAGGCGCTTGGTTTGCAGAAAGCCAGCGGCGTGCCAAACAAGGAAAAGGTCGGCAAGCTCACCCAGGCGCAGCTGACTGAGATCGCGGAGCAGAAAATGAACGATCTCAATGCCAATGACATTGAGGCCGCAAAGAAAGTCATTGCCGGCACCGCTCGTTCGATGGGTGTTGAAGTCGAAGCTGAATAAATAATCCGTGGGAGGCTCGAGTAGCCGCTAGCACCACATAGGAGAACATCATGGTGAAAGAAGAAATTACCAAGGAAGAAAGGGCGATCATCGAAGAGGTTGCTAAAGACCTGTCTGAGCAAGAAGAGGTTGTTCTTGCCGAAGCGACCGAAGAGACTGTAGAAGACAAGACTGTCAAAACCACTAAGGCTGGCAAACGGAGCGCTAAGGCGCAGAAGGAAGCCGCCGAGGAAGAGGCGAAAGCTGCTCGTAAAGAAGAAGCTGCCGCAAAAGATGACACACCGAAGCCAAAGCCTAAGCCGCGGGTGAAGAAATACTCGAAGAATCAGAAAGCGATGCGCGCTGAGATCGAGGCTGACAAGCTCTATACCGCCGAAGAGGCCGTCGCACTCTTGCAAAAGGTTTCAACTGCAAAATTTGATCCAACGCTCGAAGTTCATATCCGTCTCGACATCGATCCCCGCCAAGCTGACCAAATGCTCCGCGCCTCGACCGTACTACCAGCCGGTTCTGGTAAATCAGTCCGCATTGCCGTTTTGGCCGGTGATGAGAAGAAGTTTGCCGCTGCTGTGAAAGCTGGCGCTGAGAATATCTCACAGGAAGACCTCATGACCGCGATTGGCAAAGGCAGCTTTGAGTTTGATGTACTGGTTGCGACTCCGGACATGATGCCGCAGCTCGGCCGTCATGCTAAGACGCTGGGACCTAAGGGTCTCATGCCATCGCCGAAGAGTGGAACCGTCACAGCCGATCCAGTCACCGCCGTCGAGGAGATCAAGCGTGGTCGTCTTGAGGTCAAGAATGATGCGAATGGTATCGTGCACTCTGCACTCGGTAAGCTGTCTTTTAAGGCTGATGATCTAGTCAGCAATCTGCGGGCAGTTCTGACATGCGTGCAGCAGAATCGTCCGACCGGCGTGAAGGGTACCTATGTGAAATCGATTGCCGTGGCCGCTACCATGACACCAAGTGTGAAGCTTGATCCCACCGAAATGGCCAAAAAGTAGCCACTTCACACTTTACTAGCAAAACAGCGCTCATTATGGAGTGCTGTTTTGTTTATGCTTGGCGCGCTCGCCATCCATCGTTAGACTAGGTGTTGACCTTGTACCTACAAATTGGAAGGCTGATGCATCATGGAAGATATCCGTGAGTTGAAAAGGCGTACTGAACGCATGATGGTGAGAGATGGCGTGCATGCCAGTCAAGTGTCGTCTGAGGATATTCGCAAGGAGCTCAACCGGCTACTGATCGAGCTGTCGAAAGATGGTGAGCCTCAGCTCGAAGTTCTCAAGAATACCGTGCTTCAGCTCGAGAGCGCCATGCACCGCCTTGTTGGCGGGGTCTACTCGGACACCGAGATAATCGGAGCAATCCGACGTGGCCAGATCATTTGTCATCCGCTCGTGCCGGCGAACATTAATGGTAGTTCGCTCGACGTCACGCTTGGTGGAGCTGGCTTCTGGGTGGCGAATGCCAACAAGTCGCTGTGGTACAATCCCCGTGACGAGGAGCAGGTGAAGCGCTTCTTTCGCTTCGAGCTGCCGACACGGCATGACGAATTCTCCTGGCAGAATGGCATAGCCATGATGCCGAGCGTGCCGCCGCATGCCATGGTGATTCCGATCTACCCTGGCCAGCGGATCCTGGCACACACTCATGAGTTCGTTGGCATCTTGCCGCCGGGCACCACGTCAATGCAGTCACGCAGCACGTGGGGTCGCAATGGTGTGGCCGTCTGCATTGATGCTGGTTGGGGAGACCCCGGCTATGCGACGCGTTGGACGATGGAGATCCATAACTTCAATCAAGAGCCGATGTTGCTCGTGGTGGGGGAGAGAATTGCGCAGATCGTGTTTTTCAAGACGGGTCCTGTGACGCATCCCTATGGCAGTGCCAACTCGAAGTACCACACAACGGATGACTTGCGCGAGATTATCGCTGCCTGGCATCCGGATATGATGCTACCGAAGGCATATCTGGACGAATATCGGGCACCTCTCGAGCTCGGTCCGATCCCTGACTACTCAACTTTCATCCCGGATGAAGAGGACTGACATGATCGAGATTGTGATTGGTGAGGACATAGCCGCTCCTTCTGTTGAACGCGGAAAGTACATCGCTATCGAAGGTGATGAGGGTGCCGGCAAGACTACCCAGGCTGAATTGCTGGTCGACTGGCTGAAAGGTCAGGGTCAGCCGGCTGAGCTGGTCCGCGAACCAGGTGGTGACCCCTTTGGCGAGGCATTGCGGCAGGTGATCAAAAACCCCGCTTACGACCATGGTGCTGATGAGGAATTGCTGGTTTTTACGGCGGCCAGGATCGGGATGCGTGGGCGAGTGGTGCGACCGCTACTTGACCAGGGGATT
>CAZDEK010000050.1:0-6456 GCA_964504625.1 uncultured Candidatus Saccharibacteria bacterium | reverse complement strand
ATGCCACTTCAGGCGCTAAGTACGATGCCCATCTGCAGCCTGTGCTGCGCTCGGATGACGTGATGGCGCTGGCTCATAATGGTAATCTTCCCTCAATAAAAGCAATGCATAGCTTTTTACTAGCTAAGGGCCTGTACAAGCAAGACAGCAACGATAGTGAAATGATGTGCGACACAATTCGTTATTGGCGATACCAAGGTAAAACGATGCTGGAGGCGATTAGGCGTGCTTGGCCGCTGTTTACTGGTGCATTCTCATGCGCGCTACTCAGCCAAGACTCTCTCTTTGCGTTTCGGGACTCTCGCGGCATTCGACCCCTCTCGCTTGGTCGATTGGAAGATGGTGGTTATATCGTTGCTTCAGAGACCTGTGCCTTTGATATGGTCGGTGCACGCTTTGTGCGCGATATAGAGCCCGGTGAAGTAGTGGAGATTCACAATGGGAAGCTGACCAGTCATCAGATTGAATCAGGTAGAGAGAAGCTGGAGATTTTTGAATACATCTACTTTGCGCGGCCTGATAGTGTGTTGCAGGGGCAGCGCGTTAATGAAGTGCGGCGTCGGCTCGGTGAAAATCTAGCCGAAGAGACAGCGGTTGAGGCAGATATTGTGGTGCCGGTGCCAGACTCCTCGATACCAGCAGCTGTAGGCTATGCCGCGCAGGCAGGTATAGCGTTTGACCATGGGCTTATTAAGAATCGCTATATCCATCGTACTTTTATCACTCCCACCCAAGAATTGCGTGAGCGTGCCGTGCGCATGAAGCTCAATCCGCTCACAGAGGTGGTCTATGGCAAGCGTGTGGCCTTAATTGACGACTCAATCGTCCGCGGCACGACTACGCAGCAGATAGTACGCCTCTTACGTAATGCTGGTGCAGCTGAGGTTCATGTACGTGTCAGTAGTCCGCCTGTTCTTTACCCAGACTTCTACGGGATTGATACACCTGATCAGCGACAGCTGATTGCAGCACGATTACGATCAATTGATCGGATATGCGAGCACATTGGTGCGGATTCGCTCGCTTATCTTAGCTTTGCCGGCATGATCGATGCGATTGGAGTAGCTGAGCAGCGCTTATGTCACGCTTGTTTTAGTGGCGAGTATCCCATTGATCTGCTCGAGCGCCAGCATGAAGTTCGGCAACAAAAGTTCGCTGGTGGCTTGGCACCGGCCACCTCCTAGCGGTAGAGTAGTAGAGTATGGCAGAAGCTTCGATATTTACGCAGATTCTCAAAGGCGAGGTCCCAGGAGAAATCATCTACCAGGACGAGATTTGTTTCATTATGATGACAATTGCCCCTCACAATCCTGGTCATTGCATGGTGATACCTGTAGAGCAAGTGGCGGACTTTGAAGACCTCCCGTCTGCACTGTATCAGCATACAATGGCGGTTGCTCAATCGATGGCGAAGGTCCTGAAGCGTGTCTACCATAGCCCTAAAGTGGCCTTGGCGATTGTGGGTTTGGAGGTGGCACATGTTCATGTCCATCTCTTCCCGCTCTACCATGAAGCGGAGATGAATCCTGCTCAAGCCCAGCATCCACCCATGTCGATTATTCGTACTGAAGCCCAGAAGCTTCGCCTGGCCATCCAGGAGACACCGCTCGTATGATCTGGGCGATTATCCTTGGTACCGTTCAGGCTATCACTGAATTCTTGCCAATTTCTTCGAGTGCCCATCTGCTGGTAGTACCATGGCTTTTCAATGTGCAGGGGCTAACCGGAGGATTGGCTTTTGATGCGGCGCTGCATATTGGTACGTCATTAGCCTTATTGGCCTTTTTCTGGCACGATTTTTATGATCTGGCGCGTCGGCGAGACAAGTTCTTGTGGCTCATCCTTGTTGCATCGATTCCTGGTGGAGCAATAGGTTATTTTGGGGATAAATTTATCGAAGAAACGTTTCATAATGGCAGTGCAGCCGTTCTCATTTCCATGATTGGTATGATTATTACAACACTAATCTTCTGGTATATCGATGCTACGGCGCGATTAAAACGTGATATGGAAGATATGGGTTGGCGGGAGGCTTTGAGCATCGGTTTTGCGCAAGCTCTTGCCTTTATCCCTGGTGTTTCCCGCTCGGGCATCACGATTGTGACTGGCTTAGGACTAGGCTACAAACGTGAAGCCGCCGCGCGTTTTAGCTTTCTCATTGGCACACCAATCGCACTGGGCGCCGGATTGTATAAAGCGACGTCGATATTAAAATCAAACCCAAGCTCAGGTGATATGTGGTTGTTGCTGATAGGAGTTCTTGTCTCGGCACTACTTGGCTACTTGGTGATTAGGTGGCTCCTAAGCTATGTACAGCGTCATAATTTGCGCGTATTTCTTGTGTACCGATTGATCTTTGCTACACTGGTTCTACTGATATGGGGCCTACGGCAGTGAGTCGCTTGCGTGTGCATGGTGATGGTGGTTCTCGCGGGAATCCTGGCCCAGCCGCAGCAGCGGCGGTATTCCTTGACGAGGAAGGAGGTGTGACTGACACTTTTACTGAGTACCTGGGTATCGCGACAAACAATCAAGCAGAGTATCGCGCAGTTGAACTGGGGCTCGAAGCAATGCATGAGCAAGGCTTAAAAGAAGCCGATTTCTATCTAGATAGTCAGCTGGTGGTGCGCCAGTTGAATGGGCAGTACAAGGTGAAGCATCCTGATATGCAGGCAGCTTTCAGCCGCATTCAGGAACTCCTTGTCGGACTCGATGTGACATTCACGCACGTCATGCGGAGCGATAATACCCTAGCCGACGCGGCAGTTAATGCGTGTCTCGACTCGCACTAGACTTTTTAAAATAATCTGGTACAATAATACGGCAAGTAAGCAGGCAATCGCTCCAGGCTCAAACCTGGAGAGGAAAGTCCGAACAGCTCGAGTACGGGTGGTTGCTAACGGCAACCCGGGGTGACCCGAGGGAAAGTGCCACAGAAACAATACCGCCGGCTTCAAGCCGGTAAGGGTGAAAAGAGTGCGGTAAGAGCGCCCAGTCTACCTTGGTGACATGGTAGAGAGGTAAACCCCACCTGCTGCAAGGCTCATGGATCCTTGGCATTACGCCAGAGTGTACTCGCTCTTTTTATAGGATATGTCGCATGATCACGGGTCGACCGTGACATTCCCGTCAGGGAAAGAGAGATGATTGCCCCTCATCAGATAGGCTGGTGAGTGACAGAATTCGGCTTATCGTTTGCTTGCCCGCAGAAGTCGGCTGATGTACTCGGCGCCTTCTGCGGTTTTGGTCAAACTGGTATAATTTATCCAGATTATGCGTAAACGCAGTGAACTCCTGTTCAACTTATTGCTGGTACCAATGGATGCACTGGCACTCCTGGCAAGCTTTGTATTGGCCTATATCATTCGGGTAGAGTATACGCTCAAGCCGACAGTCTATCAGGTGCCTGGTAGAGAATATTTGGCTGCTCTGATGGTACTACTGCCAGTCTCGGTATTGTTGTTTGCTCTCAATGGGCTCTATAGCTTTGGGTCAACGCGTAGTCGCTGGCGAGAATACTCCCGGGTAATAATTGCGACTTCGGCCAGTACTATGTTCTTGATTATTGTTGATTTTTTTTCAACAAAGCCCCTATTTCCATCTAAAGCGGTTGTGGTTTATGGGTACGTTCTTTCTACATTAACAATTATCTTGCTACGCTACCTATTCAACTCATTTCAGCGCTGGTTATTCCGATATCGCATCGGTGTGAGACAGGTAGTGGTCCTTGGTCAGGGGGCAATTGCTGACGACATTACGTATTCGATACAGCGTACCCCTGGTTACCGATTGGTTGCCACGGTCAGTCAGCAGAAGGATGTATTGTCTAAATTAGAACGACTCGTCAAGCGTCATCATGTGGATGAGCTGTTTATGGCTGATGAGCGGGGTAAAGAGAAAGAGCAGATTGCCTATATTCAGTTTGCTCACCGACATCATATTGGGTACAAGTATGTGCCTAATTTAGCAGGCATCTACCAGACTCGATCCCAGGCTTCGTTGTTTGCTGATTACCCTGTGCTCGAGGTGGTACGCACGCCATTAGATGGTTGGTGGCGGATATATAAGACGGTAATGGACTATCTCGGAGCAGGAATTGGTTTAATCTTACTCGGCCCAGTATTTATCATTATTGCACTGATTATTAAGCTTACCGATGGTGGGAGAGTATTCTATCGCCACGAACGGATTGGAAGATATGGGAAGCCAATTCAAGTCTGGAAGTTTCGCTCAATGTACATGCAGTACTCGACGGGGCGAGGCTTTACCGGCAAAAGCGATGAAGATATTTTGCGCGAGCTGGGCGATGAAAAATTAGTTGCAGAATTTGCCAAGGATCAAAAGTTGAAACGTGATCCGAGGGTCACACCAGTCGGCCGCTTTTTACGAGCTACGAGCCTCGATGAGTTACCTCAGCTATTGAATGTTGTGAGGGGTGAGCTGAGCTTGATAGGGCCTCGTCCAGTAACCGCAAAAGAGCTCAAGCGATATGGGGATAATGCTCCAACCTTCCTGCTTATTAAGCCAGGAATCACGGGCTTATGGCAGGTTTCTGGCAGGAATGATGTTGACTATAACGAGCGCATCAAGCTAGATGTATATTATGTTGAGAATTGGCGAGCTACCTTGGATTTGAAGATACTGATGCGCACCATTGGGGTAGTGTTGTTTCGTAAGGGGTATTAATGAAGGTAGCCATCATCCATGATTGGCTTACGAACCTGGGTGGTGCTGAGCGCGTTGTTGACGCTATGCTCGAGGCATATCCTGACGCAGATCTTTTCACAAGCGTCTATGATCCAACTCGCCTTAAACTGTTTCACAAACATAAGGTAAACACCTCGTTTATTCAAAAAATACCCATTGCATGGAAGAAGCATCAGCTTTTCCCCGTTATGCGACGCTACGCTTTTGAGGCTATTGATTTACATGATTATGATGTGGTAATAACTTCATCAACAGCTGAAGCCAAAGGCGTCATTACAGGAGAGCAGACTTTTCATATTTCGTATATCAATACTCCGACACGGTATTATTGGAGCCATTACTCCGAATATATGCAAAATCCTGGCTTTGGGGTGTTAGATCCCCTCGCTCGTTGGCAGCTACGACGTACTATCGATCAGAACCGACAGTGGGACTTTGCAGCAGCTCAGCGAGCGGATAAGGTACTTGGAAATTCGAAGACAGTTGTGCAGCGCATCAAGCGATACTATAAGCGCGATGCAAGTGTGCTCTATCCCAATGTTGAAGTTGAGCGTTTCACAAAGGCCCACCTACGACCGAAGGAGGCACCCGAGCAGTATTTTCTGGTGGTTTCACGCCTGATTCCCTATAAGCGGGTCGACGTGGCTATCGAAGCTGCGAATCTGGCTGGTATTGATTTGGTGGTGATAGGTAGTGGCAGTCAGCTTAAACAGCTTCGCGAAATAGCTGGCGAGAACGTGCATTTTCTCACTAGTGCTAGCGACGATCAAGTGACAGCATATATGCAGCATGCTGAGGCGTTTGTTTTTCCAGGTGAGGAAGATTTCGGGATTACCCCGGTCGAGTCAATGGCGGCTGGAGTCCCTGTTATCGGGTATGGACGTGGCGGGGTGGCTGAAACTGTGCTGGATGGTATTACCGGTATCCTGGTGCCACGTCAAACGGCGACAGCATTTGCCGAGGCGTTTGGACGATATCGCAAAACTGACTATCAGTCACGAGATCTATTGCGGCAGGCCCAGCGCTTCGATAGGAGTCAATTCATTCAGCAACTTAAAGAGCACGTTAGGGCTGGTTTGCACGAACGATGACCACTCAACGTAGGTGGCGAGTACTTGCATGGGGCGGTGCAGTGTTGGGCATCTATCTTATTCTGTCTCAACCCATACTAGGGTGGCTACGGGATTGGCAACAGCGATCTGTACCTAATGATGTACGGTTAAGTCGGAGTCTCTACGCTGAACTGAGTGGAGGTAGGCGGCCTAGGAAGACCCTCTTGGTGTTCGTGAACAACGCTGAACAGCGGACGGGCGGTGGATTCGTGGGGACGGTTGGACTACTGGAAGGCGAAAATGGGAAGGTACGACTCACGAATGTCCGCAGTGTGTACTATTACGATCATCGTATTGAGCAAAAAAGTTCGTTTATCTCCCCACCTAATTATTTGCGCACTCTGACCCCATTTATCGCTGCTAGAGATAGCCTCATTTCGCCAGATCCTCAGGAAAATGCAACGATATTCCGTGACTTATTCGCACGAGAATCAGGTATATATGCCGATAACGTTGTACAAGTCACACCAAAAATACTTCAGTTACTTCTCAGTTATACGGGTCCCATCAAACTTGATGAATATGGGTTGACGGTTACAGCAGATACCATCACCACAGACCTTCAGAAAGAGGTGGAGAGTGGTATCGATAAGCAAAACGGTCGTGATCCTAAAACAATATTGTCGGTACTAGCAGG
>CAZDEK010000049.1:0-6686 GCA_964504625.1 uncultured Candidatus Saccharibacteria bacterium | reverse complement strand
TCCCAACCTGTTGAGCAGATTTGATGACAGGAGTATTGATAAGACCATTCGGACCCGAATCAACATCACCAACATCATTTGTGTTCGGGCCAGAATTAATCAACTGTTCAGGGATACCATCGGGCGGATTACTATTATCAACGACTGTTAAGAGGTCAATTCCTATATTCACAAGCCCAAGATCGAGATATGTGAAGACCCTGGTGTCTCTGATTGTATTGCCAATAATGCTATTTTTCGTAGCAGTGATTGTAAGATTGTAGGCGCCAAGAGAATTTTCGACGACCGCTATACCAAATCCTCCTACTCCAGCGATTAAATTCCCTTCGCCAGGATTTGACCCCCCGAAGAGATTTTCAGAAACACCATACAGCATATAGATGCCACCACCATTACCATACTCTTCATGGACAGTACCGGTATAATCTGGTCCGATGATATTGCCTTGGACCGTATTGCCACCTTGGAAAATCACAATATTCGTAGCTTGTGCATTTGAAATTACATTAGCCATACCAGGAGCTGGCCCTCCTACTGTGGCATTGATAGGAGCTGGATTTGCTGGACTACCTAAAGCGAGTTGAGTGAGCGCCGTGCCTAGTGGTGTCACACCATCGCGGGCGATCCCGAAGTAGTTTCCATATATCAGAGTATTGGCACAGGTAGCGGAAAAAGGTGAGCTGCCGCCCGAGTTACTCGATACTAGGATGTTGCGATCTTCGGGATTGACACCGCCTACTTCAAGATTAGTCTGGTCTGTATCACACGCTAGTGCATATCCATCCTGGGATAAAGGCTGCGTTTGACCCGTTGCGTCTGTCTGAAAGTAATTGCCTTGCACCTTTACGTCATTAGCATTCACCCAGATAGTGCCATATTGTGCACCTCTTAGCGACAGGCCCTTAACGATCGATCCATCTGCATCGATATAGATACCACTCCCCTGGTTTGTGGGCACCACAAGTTCAATTTTGATGATGCTATTGATGGGTAAAGGCGCGACTGCCGTATTTACTGACGCTCCCGGCTGAGAATAACCATCGATCGTAACTTTTTCACTAATGCCAGGCAGATCGGAAGACAAACTTATCGTGTGGACACCGCTGCCAGGTATATTGAAATCAATCACATCCATGTCGGATGGATTACCATTCGTATTCGCATCATTGATGGCCTGGCGGAGCGAGCCAGCACCCGAGTCATTGTTAGTTGTAACAGTAAACGTCGCTGGAGCAGCGTGTGCATGCGAGGCCATCAGAATCAAGGCACTCAGTATAGCAGCTATTGCGTAACTTACTTTCGCGAGAGTATTAGTGAGTCTGTGTGTTGGCTGTTGCGACCAATAAAACATATGCGGCCATTATACCGCTTATGGTGTTATGAGAAAAGCGACACTTGTTGAGCTAAACTGTGAGAACTTCTTGCTTCTTCGCGTCAAAGATCTTTTCAGCTTTGCCCTGGTACTCGCGCGTCAGATCATCGAGCGCTTTCTCGGTCTTGAAGTATTCATCTTCAGGCATGCTACCATCTTCTTTTGCATTCTTGGCTTTTTTCAGCCCATCGTGACGGGCATTACGCAGAGTGACATTGGCGGCTTCGAGCTTTTCGGACAACCCCTTCACGAGAGATTGACGGCGTTCTTCGGTCATCGGCGGAATCTGCATTCGAACAATATTGCCATCGGTAGCGGGGGAGAGGCCAAGTGACTGATTCTCACGAATCGCCTTCTCGACTGCCGTCACTAGAGAAGCGTCCCAGACCTGCACAGCTAGCGTCCGCGGATCAGGTGCCGAGATAGTACCAACCTGCTTCATAGTCATCTCCTGCCCGTAGGCATCGACTTTCACGCCTTCGATCAAGCTCGTTTGCGCCCGCCCAGCCTGTACGCCATCCATTTCGGCTTGGAAGAAATCCAAGCCCTTCTGCATGGCGGATTCGGTGTTCTTAAGGATATCTTGCATGACGATTATTATATCAGGTTGAGATAAAAAGTGGCCGAACCTAAGACAGATTCGACCACAGAGATCTAGCGTAGTACCACTGGTACTGACACGCAGGGATTGTAGAAGGGGGTTATACTCCTAAATGTGATGCCGCGTGGAAACACTTGCAGCAGCATATAAGAAGGGTCCCGGTTGTACATGGTGGAGTGAGTTACCCTCACATCACCTGCGACAAATCCGCCGAGCGGAGTAGCTAGAGGTGAGTACAGCAAGTCATGAACTGCAAAGACCGAAAGTATCTCGAGCTGCGCAAACTCACCCACAAACAAGTTGACATCACGCAGCACATCCGAGAACAGTCGATCATGATCGACTGCCTTACCCGCCATCAGATTCATAGTGACGCGATGAATTCCCGGGGCATAACGCAACCTACCCGTCGCACTCAAGCGTGCGAGCATTTCACGAATCGATGCCGCATCTTTACCCTCAAGCTCATCCTGCAACAGAGCTTCACCTTGGTACACTCGATACCACATGTCAAAAGTTTCGATGGGGTCATCAAATTCAACATGCAGAATGGTGGCTGCACGGGCTGATTGACCAGGCTCGGGGTCAGACAGACTCTCGACAGCGAAATCGTCCTGTTGCCAGCGATGATCCCAATAGGTCTCATTGAAGTACTGCAGCCTAGCCAGCTGCTCGGCGACAGGATACAGCGCATTACGCCAGCGCGGCAGTTCTCGCTCGACGATAGCGTCCTGTTCCCATCGACTCAGCACCTCAACCCAAGCAGCGAAGCGGCGATCTGACTCATCATTATCGCACTGGTCGATCATGCCATCATAGGCATCTGCGAGGAGGAAGTTCAGCTGGCTCTCATCGAGGCCTGCCTTTTCAAGTCCAGTAATAAGTCGCTGGATGGTGCGCTCATCGAGCGCACGAAGTGGCTTGGCCATGTATACCTACTTCAAAGGTTCATGACAGTCCTAGTGACTATCTCTACCTTATGAATACAAGATATCTGCAGATAAAGCAAGAAGCGGCCCAGATGGGACCACTTCTTTGCTAGCTAGAGGGGAGCTTATTCTCCGCCAAGCTCGAGACGGACGAAGCGACGCACGACGATATTCTCACCGAGCTTACCAATAACTGACTTCACGAGCTCTTCGATCGTTTGCTTATCATCCTTGTAGTACGGCTGCTCCATGAGGCAGATCGAAGCCAGCCACTTGTCGAGCTTGCCTTCGACGATCTTTGCGGCATGCTCAGCTGGCTTACCAGATTCTTTGACTTCATCTTCAAAGAGTTGCCGTTCCTTTGCTATCACATCCTCAGGTACTTCATCGCGCGTCACATATTTCGGAGCGATCGCGGCAATATGGAGGCTGAGCTCCTCGACAAGCTCCTGAAAGTCTTCGGTCTTGACCACAAAATCAGTCTCGCAATTTACCTCGACCAAAACGCCAATACGTCCGCCGTGAACGTAGCTGCCGATCATGCCAGCACTGGCTGCACGATCCGACTTCTTATCAGCGCTCGCCATGCCTTTCACGCGCAAGATCTCCTGCGCCTTCTCCATGTCGCCATTGGCTTCCTCGAGGGCTTCCTTGGCTTTCATCATGCCGGCACCGGTCATTTGGCGTAACTTCTGGATGTCACTTACGGAAATACTCAATTCTAATCCTCCTTTTCATTTTTTGTCTTGGCATCGTAGGCAGCTTTGCCTGCAGCCGCAGCGGTCGCGATACGGTTAGCGATGAGCGCAATCGACTTAATCGCGTCATCGTTGGCTGGCACCGGGTAATCTACGAGACCTGGATCAGCGTTGGTATCAACCATAGCTATCACCGGAATACCCAGTGTGCGGGCTTCCTTAACGGCGGTGAGTTCGCGCATGACGTCTACCACGAATATCGCAGCTGGGGGAGTCGGCATGTCCTTCACGCCCTCGAACACCTTGGTGAGCGAAGCGATTTCTTCATCCAGGAGCAAACGCTCCTTCTTCGTGAGGTGATCCCAGCCACCATCAGCTTTGGCAGCTTCGAGCTTCTTCAGGTGTCGGATGCGACTGGAGATGGTTTCCCAGTTCGTCATCATCCCACCGAGCCAGCGATGGGTGACGTACGGCATATCGGCGTTTTTCGCAGCATCCGTCACGATAGCCTTAGCTTGACGCTTGGTGGCGACAAACAGGATCTGCTTGCCATCCTCGGCTAGTGAGCGGACTGCCCTTTCAGCCTTTTCGAGCAGATCTTCGGTCTGCACCAGATCAATAATATGAACGCCATTGCGGGCCGTGTGAATATACTGGGCCATCTTTGGGTGCCAGCGCTCAGTACGGTGACCGAAGTGAGCACCAGCCTGCAGGAGGGCCTGCAAGTTTTGCGTCGCGTCAGTCTTCGACGCGGCAGTTTTCGTCGGCATAGTTCCTTCTTTCTTCCTTAAGTACCTGGCAGTCTCGAGTCCCGAGCGGGAGGAAGGCGCCTGCGACGCAGGCTAGTCATGAGACTGCTGTAGAGATTAATGTAAACAGCTTGGCTATCTTATACTATCTGGAGCATCAGGTCAAGATTACTGAAGGCCGCGGTACTGCTCAGGCGTCATAGTTTGCTGTGGCTGAGGGTTGCTCGCGCCGCTCGATGCCCCTTGCGGCGCTTGGCCAGATTGGACATTCGTACTTGGACCCGCCTGCAGCTGTGTTGGATTAGCCTCACCACTGAGCGGAATCGACTCACCACCCGAGCCGGTAGATTGCTGCGGATTGCGACCATAGGAAGCCAGTACCAACCAGGCAGCCACCAATAGCATGAGAGCCGCGATCGCTAGCCCTAAATAGGCTGGCCAGCCCCAATTGTCGCGACGCCCTTGCGCCTCCGACCGAGTTGCAGCCGTTACTACCTCAGGGGCCGTCTTCTCCTTTGGTGTTGACTTTTCCACAGGTGCCGAAGCTTTCACCCGCGTCTTGGTCGTTGAGGATGATCGTGCCGTCTGCTTCTTCTTTTTGGTGGCTTTATTGCTGCTTTTTTTGGCCATGTCCCCTCCTGATATTGCCCTTCAGTATACCCGGAAAATTACCCCCTAAAAACCCTTGACAAAGCGCTTGTGAATGCGTATTATAGGGCCGTTCTGAAACAACGGCCGTATCTGATACGGTCGTTTCTGTTTCAGGGGTGCTGATCTGGAATTCTTCGGAGCTTCAGGTTGGCACTAGCTGGAACCTCTAAACGTCAGGCTTGTCCTGATAAGGGTTCGACGGAGGGTGGTAAGGAGCATTTCTTTCCCGTTTTCGGGACACCTATGCGTATCACCACCGAAGTTCTGGCCACTGCGGCCATTCTTCTCGCTCAGGTAGCCACCGGATTGGTGCAATCACCGGCTACCGCCCAGCTGACGCCCCGTGCGGAGGCTGCGGGCACCACGACACACACCGTCACCTTCAAAACCAACGTCATCACTCCCCTGGCCGTCGTTTCGACCAAGCCAAGCTTCGATGAGGCTGTTCTCCAGCCCCTTCGCGCTAAGCAAGAAGCGGCCGCCAAGGCTGAAGCCGCTGCGAAAGCTAAGGCTCGGGTTCTCGTCCGGACCGCGAGCGTCAAGGCAGCTCCCGTCGTAATCGGCGGTAGCGACGCCTTCGCTCTCCTCCGTTTCTGTGAGGCTGGTGGTGATTACACCAAAAACACTGGTAACGGCTACTATGGTGCCTACCAGTACGCCCTATCGACCTGGGCCAACTACGGCGGCTATGCCCGTCCGGACTTGGCTCCCCCGGCCGTTCAGGACGCCAAGGCTCGTGAGACCCAAGCCGCTCGCGGCTGGAACCCATGGCCTGCCTGTGCTCGCAAGCTTGGTCTGATGTAATTCAGATTAGCCCGCAGAGCACCACAAGCAACCCCCGTTCATCTCGAGCGGGGGTTTTGTGGTAATTCTTGACCCATCTCGTCAAACCTGGTATCATACTCGAGTTATGAAAGCGAATATCCATCCAGACTGGGTCGAAACGAAGGTAACCTGCCTCGGTTGCAACACTACCTTCACGAGTCATTCCACTGTGCCAGAGATCACTGTGGAAATCTGCTCTAATTGCCATCCGTTCTACACTGGCAAGCAGAAGCTCGTCGACACCGCTGGTCGGGTGGATCGCTTCGAGGCTCTCCGTAAGAAGAGTGGCGAACTGAAGAAAACTGCTAAGCCGAAGAAAGCTAAGGCTGAAAAAGCCACTACCGAGACGAAGGACGCGAAGGCCGCCCTCAAAGAGATCAAGAAAGAGCTCAAAGCCGACACCGTTGATCAAAAGCCAGCCAAGGCTGAAAAATCAGACGAAGCCGCCGACAAGTAACTAGCTTGCCCGCACACAAAAGACGCCATACCCAGGCGTCTTTTGTGCGTTAGAATAAGGAAAGCATCATGATCGACCAAGCTGCTATCGATAACATCAAGGACCGCCTCGCTGAGGTGGAGGCGGAGCTTGCCCGTCCGGAGGTGTACGCCAGCCCGAAAGCTGCCGGCCTGGTGCATGAGCAACGGGACTTGCAGAGCCGCTTGGAGCTTTTCGAGGAGGTCACAAAGACTGAATCTGATCTCGGGGAAGCTCGCTCACTGCAGGGAGATGCAGAAATGGGAGAGCTCGCCTCGGCAGAAATACCAGTACTTGAGTCAAGACTTGCAAGTTTGCATGACAAGGTTCGTGCAGCTCTCGTACCTGCCGATCCGAATGATAATAAGACGGCGATTATCGAAATC
>CAZDEK010000048.1:0-6908 GCA_964504625.1 uncultured Candidatus Saccharibacteria bacterium | reverse complement strand
GTTTTACAAAAGGATCTGAGGAAGCTCGCGAAGCTGGTCGCAAAGGTGGTTCGAAGTAAAGAAGCCGCGATTACAACTCACATCCTTACGACAACAGCATCTATGTAGAGAAAGCCCCCGCACTCAGCGGGGGCTTTCTCTACATATTGATTACATACCATGGCGATTTGCTATACCGGCTTCATCGCGCTCGAGTTTGTCGGCATCATGGTCCAACGAATCAGCTTCGGTCCGCGCTCGCGTCGCTGCATCTTGCTCACGACGAGCCGCAGCGTCATGCTCGGTTGCTTCTCTGCGCTTTTCCTCGGCTTGTCCCCGGAGTTCATCTGGCTGCATGGCTACTCCTGTGGAACCTTAGCGCCCATTGAGCGAGCTTTTGATAGACCGATC
Organism: uncultured Candidatus Saccharibacteria bacterium; assembly: GCA_964504625.1. Taxonomy (GTDB): domain Bacteria; phylum Patescibacteriota; class Saccharimonadia; order CAILAD01; genus CAZDEK01. The sequence goes on along the minus strand of CAZDEK010000048.1, from coordinate 6,518 downwards.
GCAATCGCTTGTTTTCGGCTGGTTACTTTTTGATGACTTTTCGCTCCACTTGTAAGCTTGCCTCGCTTGAATTCTTTCATCGTTTTAGCGATCTCGCGTTGAGCTATTGTATCGTATTCTGACATCTGCCTATTCTCCGCTTACTTACACGAGTCTGACAGAATACGCAGAGTGTGACCATAAGATATTTCATACCTACCGATGGGTATGTCGGCGGCGATGGGGTTGGCTATGACGGCGCACCTTACCCCAATGCACCTGATTCCAAGCCCGTTCATGGAGGTAGTAGAGTACAGTGCTTGCAAGATTCGAGGCGACAACTACCGTCAAGGTAGTGTCGACCCGTCGGGTGACAAAGTAAATAACAGCGATGTCTGAGAAAAGAATAACCGCTCGAAATGTAATTGCCTTTACGAGCGAACGTCGGTTCTGCTCATGAAAGGGCATGACTAGGCGCCATAGCGTCCACCGCCGAAACCACGGGTTGCCGGACGGGCCGGCAAACTCGAGCGACGCGGCTTGCGACCTAGTTCAGAAAGGTTTTTGATCGCCGCCGATACTCCGATCACTGAGACCACCGCCACGCCGACATGGGCAATGAAATCCTTACGGCTCATTTTCTTATTAAGCAACTGATCAATGGGGCTTTTTTCTGCCATATACAGAGATTATACCGCTTTCGCTTACGGTGGCCAAAATTAAGCTGGGCGGATATCAATAATCGGCGTAGTCGCTTGCGGTATGTGATAACGACGCTTAGGGCCTCGACGCACAACATGTGTCACTTTGGCCTGTGAAAGATCTAAGATGTGTGCTTGATTAGTTCGCGACAGCTCACTTCGCTTCACACCTGACCTTACCGTGGCTGGTCGTGGAGTCAATGCTGGAGCAGTATCGGCAACCGGCATAAAAGATCGGGAAGTATCGACTGCCGCCTGCGGCAAGGGCTGCGCACCGACAACCGGACGCTCGATTGTAGTTGGTAGCGCCTGAGGGGTTTGCAAACGATTCATGCGCCGACGATGCAAGAGTACTAGCAAAGCGCTGGCTTCAAACAGTGCTATCATCGGCAAAGTCGCAATAATCTGATTGATAGGGTCAGGGGTCGGCGTCAACATCGCACCAATAATAAAACTTGCTGCTATCACTGGTCGTTGGGCTTTCTTCAGCCAACCCGGTGGAATAGGGCGAATCCGATCGATGAAAAAGATGACTACTGGGAGCTGAAAAATCAGTGCACTACCCACCAAGTACCACGTCACGAAAGACGTATATTCATTGGCAGTAATCAGCGGCTTCACATCCGCTCCACCCATGTCCATGAGAAACTTCAAAGCGGTCGGCAAGCTAATCAGATAAGCATACGCGATACCCAACACTGCCATCACTACTGAGGCTAGCATAATTCGGAGTGCGAGCGGCGTTGTCAGTCGACGATGCACCGGCCGGATGAACTGAACCATCTGATAAATGAACACCGGCAAGGCTACAACTGCGCCAGCCGCGAGTCCAATGTACATCATGTAATTCAGTCCACCGATGGGCGAAGTGAAATAGAGCTGCTCACCCAGTGGCCGCACCAACAGCGCTGAAAGCTGCTTATACCATACCAGCCCTGCCCCCATACCGATGGCAAACAATACTCCTACTCGACTGAGGCGCTTGACGAGTTCCTGCAGATGCTCAAGAAATGTTTGATCTTGGTGTTCTGACATCTCGATGTATCTGTATATTCCTAGTTAGTACGACGACTATTTTTGCGCAGTCGAAGTCTTGGACGACTTTTTTGGCTCATCTTCGGCGAAGCCCTTTTTGACTTCCTTGCCGAAGGAACCAATGCTGCGGCCCAGATCTGGCAGTTTGCTTGCTCCGAACAGCAACATCAAAATCAAAACGATTAAGATCAATTCCGGCAAGCCAATTCCTAATACTTCCACAAGCTTTTTCTCCTTGACTCTAGAATACCGACATCACCTAGCTAGCACAAGTATTTTCTACAACTATTGGCGATCTTTGTGGAAAAAGTCACAAAAATAGCCCGCAGTGTATACTGCGGGCTATGAAGCTCGACTACTCGCGTCGGCCGCGATTGCGGGCAACACTCGCAACGAGCTGGTCGTAGAGAGTCGGATCGGAGTGGTACTCATGAGGCACGAGAGTCTTCTCGTGACACATCAGTGCGACCTGACTCATGAGCTGATGGCAATCCGAATAACTCGTGCAATACGTCGGCTCCAGAATGGTACAGCTTGCAGACTTTGGGCTGCCATGAGGCGGATCGAGAATCACCGCTACCGGTATCACCAAGCCTTGCATCATGTCCATCGTGCCGTTCTTGAGCGGTTGCATGACCACTCGCGCAAGCCGATCGATATGCAAGAAGCGATCACGAGACGCACTCGGTGCGACGGCTAGCACCTGACCCCCTGGCTGAGACCGCTGATACTGAATTTCCAACTTAGTCAGCTCATTACTGGCGCGCACTAGCTCGGGCGGGAAACTTCTCCGACGGACAGTAGTTGTCGTTGGGAAGCTTGTCGCCACATTGCACATCAGCTGAATAACTTCGAGCGTCGGCAAGGTACCGAGCCCGGGGAAACTCGCCTGGGTCGAAGCGATACCGCGACTAATGACAAGCGTGGTACGTGACGCAAACACATCGGCCGGCAGCCACGGCTCGATCTCAAGACGCAAAGCACCCACGACCAATGCGATATCAATGATATTCGAGTGATTCGTGACTAGGGCGAAATTCATACCCTGCAGATACATGGCAGCCAATACGCTCAAGAGCTTGCGTTCCCGATGCCAGGCTTCTTGAATCACTGGAAATGCCGAGTGAGCTGCTGGCCCATAAGGTGCCAAATTCGCGTTCGCAATCGGTGTAGCAGGAAAGAACACGTTCTCCAGCCGGTGATATGGTTTGGTCGCGTCATATGCCATCGGCCGCAGGACACCGGTCTCAGTGTGAGCACTTGCCAGATCGGCCAGCAATTCATAGGTCACTGCGGGATCAAACTCGACGAGCTGAGCCTGCAACTTAGCTTTAGCTCGTGCATACTCTTCTTCGTCCATGCCAGAACTCTTTCTTGATAGGTGCTAGATCAGGAGTAGTATGCCAGAAAATTGACTATTCTGCGAGCATAAGCACTTAATCAGCCACACATTGTCCGGTCAGTGCCTGACCACCAGTTCGTGCGGCTTGACGGACAGCTGCCTGAATAGAAGCCGAGGTTAATGCATAGCCAACAGGCTGACCAGACTCCGAACGCGCAAAAATCACGCCAATTACTGTACCGTCCGCACGCACAACCGGCCCACCAGAGTCTCCCTCGATAACTCTTGCTTGCAATTCATATATTTGCCTCGTGACATTGCGTTGACCATAGATATTCAGCCCGCGGGCATTGAGTTGCCGCAGAATCGCCGCCGGCGCTGCAGCAAACTGACCACCGCCCGGATAGCCCATGGCCACTGCAGGTGTGCCGCGCGGGAACGTAGCAGATGCAATCGGTAGCGGAGTGCCAGCTAAACCAGATGTCCGCACTACTGCCAAATCGAGGTCGGGGTCAAAGTATACTGCCACTGCCCGATGGCGACCAGCTGCATCCTCGACGATGAGATTACTAGACCCGGCAACAACATGCGCATTCGTCACCACCAACCCTTCGCCAGCTACAAAACCCGAACCGCTCGACACGCCACCACAGCCGAAGGCTCGAATACGCACGACTGACTTTCCAGCGGCTGCAAGGGCTTGATTGACTTCGGCTCCACCCGCTCCAGCTACCGGCGCCGCCGGAATAGGGGCTGGCCCGACAAAGACTTGTGGAAAACTCAACTGGCTGAGGCTCCCACCTATCCGCGCCAGCACCGCGGGGGCGGGTGGGAATGAGCGGTTAATCGACTGCACGATTTGTGAATCTTCAAACGTCCGGTTCAAATTCACGAATGGGCTACCGCTTAAAATCGCCGCGAATAGCCAGACATAAATAGCTGTCAGTACGACGCTAAATGCCGCGCCCAGTACAGAATCTAGTCGACGTAATCGATGCTGATCTCGCTTACTCTGAACGTAGCTACCAACACGTTCAAAAACCACTGCAAAGACAGCACTCAAGCTCATCACAACCAGCAGTATTGCAGCTAGCTTCAGCAAAGGGTCAGAGAATAATCGCAAGATCCATGGAGCCAGCAAAGCTCCCCCCACGATACCTAATAGTAAGCCAAGTAATGAGAAAACACCCTGGACGAGTCCGAGTCGCGCCCAGCGGTAAGCCATGAAGGCCATCGTGATAAGAATGATGACATCAAATATTCCCATGCGCTGTTATTATACGCACGGCCCTGAAGCCAGGCTGTGAAAAGCCTTACAGAGACGCTAACAACCGACATTCATGTCGAGCGTACCGTTCGCCACATACTGCACATATTGATTCGGCGAATTACCAAAAGTTACACCGCAGTACATCCTTGCAGCTTCGGGAGTTGTTCGACCTGAAGCATACCAGTTCCAGGAAGTATCACCTTTTTGACGCAAATCGATTCCGCCAGTAATCTGCTGCCACATGGCTTGGTTAGAGTAAAACCCAACCGCGAACTGACGCTTCATGGTATCACGCATGCCCGCCAAATAGCTCCAGTTATTCGCTGGCGAGGACCAGGTGATATTCGGACCGGTCTCCACATCAATCCACAGCTTCGTCGGATGCAACGAGAAGAATTTTATGAGATTCAGATTGTACATAGCTGCCGCCACCCCGCAGTTGTAGGGCGTCATATTTGGACAGTGACTCGAGGGATAATTCGCGCCAACGTAGAGATCATAGGTACCGAAGAGCGTGACTTGATCCACTACGCAATTATTCACACCAAAGGCCATATACGTGCCATTCAAACCAACAATACCGATTTGGTGCACCCCCTTAGAAGCCGACATAGTGCATTGTGGCGAGGAGATATCCATAAAGTCAGTAAAGCCCGAGGCGCGCGACAATCGCAGCAGTAAGAATCCAGCCACCACGACAAAAATTACTACTACTGCCACAACCGGCTTACGCTGACGGGCACGATTCAGCGGCGTACGACCGACTCGAGACTTGGTAATCTTTGACTTTGTTTGTATGAGACGTTGTTTTCCGAAGAGCATCGTACTTACTACTTATGCTTATCAGCGTACACTACCAAGCCATGCACACAAGATGTATTCCTTGACAAAGCCGTTTATAGCCATGCCACAGATATGCAGTCTTGCAGAGAAAGCCTATAATACTGACAGATCAGACACGGAGAAAGAGATGAGAGTATCCTATCTTTGGCGATGTGTAGCTGCCCTAGCCTTGGCAGCTTTTGGGGTCTGCATTTGGATTGTCGTCGCCTTAGCCTTGAGCTCTCCCGTCATGCTCGGGCTACTCTTCATCACTATCCTCACGGCAATCTATGGCGCCTGGTTAACTTTTACTGGCGAAGGGAAGCGACTTCTGGCTGGTTGGGTCGTCGTGGTAGTTACCGTATTCCTGCTCATCAGCGAGCTGTATTACCTCCTTATCGGCCAAGAGAATGTGCAGCAATTAGTGCTGTTCTGCCTATCTGCCGGTGTATATATCATTGCGTTACAGGCGCTGCGTACTGAGTACTGGCGCCAAAAACGACTCGTCCGCGAACAAACCGAAGGTGCTCATTTCGCCCACCCTGTTCTTATCATGAATCCTAAGTCAGGCAATGGCCGCGCACTTAAGGCCGGCATAGATACCAAAGCAGCTAAGATGGGTATACGCGTCATCGTTACGAAAAAAACCGACAATATCGAGCAACTAGCCCGTCAGGCTATTGCCGAAGGGGCCGATGTGCTTGGTGTATCTGGTGGTGATGGCACTTTGGGAGCCGTTGCAAAAGTAGCCATCGATGCGAACCTACCCCTCATTGTTTTACCAGGTGGTACCCGCTGCCACTTTGCTCGCGACATTGGCATGGACCCGGAACGCATTACCGATGCCCTCGCTTCCTTCCATGGCGTCGAACGTCGGGTAGATGTCGGCGATATTAATGGTCGCATTTTCCTGAATAACGCATCCTTTGGTCTCTATGCCCACATCGTTGATCACCCAGAGTATCGCGATCACAAAGTCGCTACTAGCCGTAAAGTTCTACAAGGATTAGTCGAAAAGCAACGTAGCTATGACATTAGATTCACCGATCAAGCTGGAAAACGCCATACGTCTGCCACGCAGATATTAGTAGGAGTCAATCCTTACGAAACACTCAAGCTGTTCGAGCTCGGCCATCGGCCTCGACTCGATACGGGCACACTACAGATCACTGCGGTGACGCGACTAGACGATCAGACGGTACGACAGCTACTCGGTACACTTTCGTTCCAAAAATATTTTGCTGCGAAAATGCCACCCAACTTTCTTCAATGGACCACAAACAGTTTTAAGGTAACAAGCCGAGCACAACAGCTGGTGGTCGGGGTAGACGGCGAGCGCGAAGAATACACCTCACCAGTTACCATCACC
>CAZDEK010000047.1:0-7013 GCA_964504625.1 uncultured Candidatus Saccharibacteria bacterium | reverse complement strand
GTATTCCCAGCCGTCGACACGCCGGCGTTGAACATGTTCGGCGTCGACACCGTGATCGTAGCAGATCCTGCGTTCGTCGACTGCGAGAGCGTGACATTATTCCCACCGGCGAGGATCAGACGATTTGGCGCGGCGCTGATGACGCCTGATGTACCGACTGTATTACCCAGGTTTGAGATGCCGAACGTATCGGCCGCGGGACCCGATACCGTAATGGTAGCAGTTGAGCCATTCACTGACTGCGAGAGCGTGATGTTGTTGCCGCCTGCGAGCAGCAACTGCGCTGCCGCCCCATTTATCGTGCCGCTCGTACCCGAGGTATTCCCGAGATTTGAGATACCAAAGGTATTCGAGCTGGCGTTTGGCGCCGAGACTGTTATGGTTGCACTGGCACCGTTAACCGACTGCGAGAGCGTGATGTTGTTACCGCCGGCAAACAACATCCGCTGAGGTGAAGAACTAATGACTCCGCTTGTTCCTGCCGTGTTGCCTAGGTTCGAGATACCAAAGGTATCGGCCGAAGGATTTGCCGCAGAAATAGTCACTGTCGCTGAGGAGCCATTAATTGACTGCGACAGCGTGACATTATTCCCACCTGCGAGGAGGAACTGCGCATTCGAGCCATTGATGGTGCCGGTCGTGCCCGACGTATTACCAAGGTTTGAGATACCAAAGGTGTTGGTACCGGCTGCCCCACCAGCTCCCGCCGAGATGGTGACGGTAGCTGAGCCAGCCGATGTGGACTGTGAGAGTGTGATGTTATTGCCGCCAGCAAACAGGATCTGATTGGAAACAGTACCAGATGAACCAGAGGTGTTACCTGCGTTTGAGATGCCGAAATTGACGGGAATAAAACTCATAGCTTCACCTTATATGATATACCATGCACTCGTACCATCAGAGACGAGCATGTAACACTGATACGGCACCCGGATAGTCTGGCTGGTCGCGCCATCGATCGTGTCCGAACCGGAGCGGTTAATCACCACGGTGTTTGTTGACGTGTCAGTTTTCTTAATGTAATAGCGCTGACCTTGACGACCGGAAGCAGTTGGTAATGTGTACGTCACCGTACCACCTGTGGCATTCGCCAAACACACCACATCCGCGTCATCTAGTGAAACCGTACCAGTAGTATCCACGCGTGTACCTTTACGAACGTTTTCAAGCGTGCCAGTACTGGTTGGCAATGTGAGCGTTGGCGTGCCAGCCACAGCTGCTGCTACCACACTAGCAGTGCCAGAAGTAGATCCATTGATGTCAAGCTTTGGGGTAGTTTGCGTCGCGCCAGCGACAATATGGAGTCGGCCATTCATGGCTAACGTATCGACAGCTTCACGCACCACAGCGATATCACCATTCATTTGCAAACCACCAGGTAGCACATCCATATATGACAGGCCATCATCACTCTCAATCCTAAAGACTGCCGCGGACTGAGAAGGACTACCCTTCAGGAGCAGTGCATTATAGTCACCTTGGGCTGTAATCTTCACATTCGGAGCGCTGGCTGACTGATATTCAAAGCCAGATGCTCCAGCGAACGAACCGCCATTGTTGTATTGAATCTGTTTTGTTGATCCACCAGGGCTACCGCCACTACCAGGACCCCAGCTAGGTAAGCCGCCACTAACCTTGAGCACATCACCTGTGGAACCTATACCAAGTCGTGAAAAATTCCCTGAGCTGTCACGGTAATAGATATCACCGGTCGCGCCTGAGCTATCGTCATACATGGCGATGGTCTTGCGAATCGTGCCAGTCGTGATCGTGAAATAGAGAGTATTAGAGTTAAACTCCATCGCGCCAGCCTCGGGCGATGAGAGGAGCGTGCCCGAGGTAAACTTCAGCGGTGCCGTACCAGCCGTCGCTGTACCAGCCCGGATAGTGATAGTCTTATGTCCACCATTGGCTGCATTATCGGAGCCAGTGTCATAGTGCTCTTTCTGCAAAAACTGATTAAGAATGTCACCCCAGACACCATCATCACCGTTTACGGTAGGCAGTCGCTGCTGGACCATTAACGAACTCCTCTCCCGAATGCGCGCAGCCCGGGAAAGGTCGCTCTAGGACCATTCACCCTCACAAAAAACACCATAAGTATATTCATATTGTATGATTTATCACACATTTTTCCTAGGTATTGCGCTATTTTCACTCTCATGATATAACTTTGCACTTTCTATCTGCAGAAGCTATACTGAAACGAGATAGCAATCAGCACTAAGGAGGACTATGATACGCGTCCGGTCGTTCCTCGACCAATTTCCACAGAAAATATTTGAACCCGGAGAAACCCTGCTCAAACCGGGCGAAAACCCAGGCTTTGGCTACATCATCATCGAAGGTACAGTGAAGGTCTTCATGCGTGATCGCCAGGGCATCGAACGACGCGTCATGCCAGCAATGCAGTATGAGATTATCCCGTCTGGTTGGCTGAGTAATCCCCGCATGTCTATCCAATACCAATACGATGCCTATTCAATCGTAAAGGCTGCTGAGATAACAGCCGATTCATTCGAACGAGCCGCACTGGAGAATCCCAGTGTGCTCTACGACCTCTTCCTCGCCGGTGATTCGCGTATCAAGGAGCTCAAGAATCGCATCATGACACTCGTACAGTCCCGCGCCGAAGATAAACTCGTGTATTTTTTCTATGGCCTCTTGGAGCGGGGCACCGAGCCCGCTAAAGATGGTTGGGCGCGCATCATTTACTCGATGTCGCAGCAAGAGATCGCTGACGCCCTCGGAATGGCCCGTGAGACAGCTGCAGCCTCGATTCAGAAGCTTATTGACCAGAAGATTATTCGATCGACCAGCCGCACTCGCTATGAAGTCCACCTTGATAATATGTGTGATTATCATCTAGAACATTTGCTCTACGTCGAGCCGGGCAAGCCGCGACCAAAACGGCAGAAAAATAGCAGTATCACAGTCGTCAAGAAGAAATAAGACACCGCTTACGCTTGACGAATTCTCTATCTGGGGTCTACCTTAAAGGTGGAAAACTAACTAAGAGGAATCCATTATGAAGGAAGACGTAACACTCGTCGAGATGGAGACGGTTCGCGATACAGCCTGGTGGTTGCTGGTCTTGCGCGGTATTTTTGCCACGCTTGTCGGCATCGCTTTCTTGCTGTGGCCGGGCTTGTCCTTGGCGACTGCAGCAGTCATCTTTGCCCTGTTTATTCTCGTGTCTGGTGTCGTTGACATCGTGACGTCGATCATGAGCATTCGCAAATCATCTAGCTGGTGGCTCACCATGCTCTTGGGTGTCGTGCAGGTTGCCGCTGGTGCCTACATCGCTCAGCGCCCTGGAATTACCCTGGCCGTATTGATCTTGGTGATCGGCTTTGTGCTTGTAGTGCGTGGACTGTTTGAGTTCATCGCCGCGTTTGATTTTCACGGCTCGATGCGCGCCCTGCTCATCGTCGTCGGTATCATCACCGCTCTAGCTGGAGTCTTTGTCTTGCGCAATCCCGCCTCTGGTGGACTGGCTTTTGCCTGGGTTATCGGTCTCTACGGGTTGATTGCTGGTCCGATTGCGATCGGTCTTGGCATACAAGCCAAACACTGGCAAGATCAGCTCGCTACTGCTAAGTAACCCACAGATCTACCCATAATAATCACCCAGTATCTTCACTGGGTGATTATTGTATGTGGGGGGGTAATGCGCGAGCTTTCAACACTGCCTTAGCCGCTAAGTTGCCGGACACTACTGCTCCTTCCATTGTGGCCAGGTATGATTGCTGTGTGTAATCCCCCGTCAGATATAGACCATCAATTGGCGTACGCTGTGGTGGGCGCTTCGTTTGATTGCCTGGTGCCAAGGCATAGAAGTCGTGAGCATGACGAACAATATGCGTTTTCATAATCTTCGGCAAGTCTTCACCTAAAGTGTCGAAGGATCTGCGGATAGACTCCTCGAGCTGGCGACGGCTAGCGTCCACCCAGAACGCAGGCTCTGCCATAAGGACGGACAATCGACCTTGCGAACTCGAGAATGTCGTCCGGCTTTGCTCTGCCATAGAAGCAATATCCGTACCAGACACAAAGACCACCCGATCATGATCAAATGCCGGTCGTTCTAGCTCAAGCTGTACTGAGACTGCGGGCGCGGTTGTCATCTGCATGAACGGTGCGAACCAAGGATCGTCTGTAACCAGATCGCGTAATAGATCTTGTGTGACGCCTAATGGAGTAGCTAGAACTAGTTCGGCTACGTGTAGCTCGCCCCATTTATGAGCCACGACAAACCCATTAGCTTCACGCTCAATCATCTTTACTTTAGTATCAAGCACGATCTCACCCCCATGAGCCTCAACATACCGCGCAAGTGGCTCGGCGAGTACAGTCGTCATGCCGCCAGCAAATGAGCCAATACGTAAGCGATTAGCTCGCCGCAGTGCATGAACCATCAGCTGAAAGAAAGCGTAGGCCGAAAACTGTTCCATTGGCAGAAAGAAAATGCCCTGACACAACGCCTGCATGATACGCTGCAAGACCCGACTGGTGCAGCCTGAGGCGACGAATATCTCACTAACCGTATGTCGATCCATCACTGCTGGATCATCAAGGATTTTCTGCAATCCATAGCTCATAAATTTCACGGCTTGCTTCATATCTTCAGCCCCGAGCCAGCCACCTCCTCGAATTGCCGTACCGAGTGTCTCAATCGGCTTGAAGAGCGGCGCAACGGTGAATTCAGCCGTAGGCTGACCTGGACTCATCATGTAAAACACATCTTCCCAAACAATCAGATCATTATGGTTGGCACCAACATGTGCCAACAGATCAGGCAAAGCCTTATAGAAGCCAAGCCAGCGATGCAAGCCAGACTCAATAACAGAGCTTCCATCGCGCCATGAGGCGGTGCGGCCGCCGACAATTCGCTCAGCCTCGAGGATCATGACTTTCTTCCCGGCATCGGTTAGCCGGACAGCGCAAGCTAGTCCGGCTAGACCGGCACCGACGATAATCACATCTGGATGCACGCGGTGCGGCATGCTAGAGCACCCCGCCACCAGCTACTCGGCGTGCCAACCAGGCCATTGCCATAAAGGTTAGCATACCGCTGCGATGACGGGCGCGTTGTGCCCTACGGATCAACAACGCGGCTGTAAGCGTACCAATGAGTCTTTTGACCCAAGCAGGTAAGCTTGGTTTGCGTGGTGATGTTGGCTGTTTCATGAATACCTCCATCTTGTTGGTTTGTTATCGCTTACAATACACAAGCGATCTAATGGATGTCGCGACCGGCCCTCGCCGCACCACCTGTGAAAAGTCGAACGAGCGCGAGGAGCACCACGGCACCGCCAATGGCGACTAAGATACTGTAGAGATTGAATCCTGTCACTCCATTACCGCCGAGAGCCTGCATGATCCATCCTCCTAACACAGCTCCTATAATCCCAACGATTATATTACCCACGCCACCAAGCCGATCATCTACACCCATGATGAGCGAGGCGATCCAGCCCGCAAGAGCCCCTAAGATAATCCACATAATTAGTCCTGTTAGCATACATTTCCTCCGTAAAAGCTGGCTAAACCAGCAAGTTATATACTATGTTGTATCTGACCTACGATCTGCTATTACCAGTTTGTACAGATCCACTACGCCCAGTCGACTGCTTAGCCTTGGCGGCCAGCTGGTCTCCTTCATACTGAATGCGCTGACTGGTATCTCGAGCAGCTTCTTTCGCATCGTTACCCAATTTCTTGAGCTGATCCCCTGTTTCTTTGGCGCCCTGCTTCATACGGTCCATATTGTCGGTTGCTGTACCCTTTAAGTCGCGACCTATGCGGCTGAGGTATCGTCGGGAATCCTGGCCGCTTCGCGGAGCTGTCAGCAAAGCTATAATCGCTCCGATGGCTCCCCCAAGCAGAAAGGCCCCAAATGCCTCACCGCCACTACGTTCTTGTTGCATAGCACCTCCTTTCTGGCTAATATGTCGGCTAGCAACTAGGTGTAAGGCCCAGCGCCGCCATTTCCTTCGATAATCACACTGTACAAATCACAACTATTCGGTACAATGACCGCATGATCTTCATCCCTCCAGAACTCAATAAGCGTCTCGGGGAACGAATTAGGCATCTGCCGACTCGTTCATTTGCAAAAGGCTCAATCATCTTGCACTTGGGCGACATACCCAAATGTGGCTACTTTATCCGTGAAGGCGTGATCAAGAACTCGACTATTGATAGCACCGGTGTCGAACGACCTGTTGTCTTTGACATGCAAGGTGAAGTCTTCCCTATTGGCTACCTTATGGGGTTCTACGAAGAAGCGGTCTATTACTATGCAGCTTTCACCGATGTAACAGTGACCGAACTATCACGCGAAGCCCTTGATGAGATACTGAAATCTGATGGCGAGGTTGCATACGAATTTAGCTCCGTACTGGCTCGACGCCTAATTGCTACGCAAATGCGTGTCGAAGGCCTTGAACAATCCCGGGCTGCCGACAAGCTTGTCTACACCCTGCGGTTTATGTGTACCCGCTTTGGTACCCCGCTGGATACAACCCATATTCGCCTCGGTTTGAACATCACTCAGCAGGAGCTGGCAAACTTCGTCGGCTTAACGCGCGAGACAACGGCTATCGAGATGAAGAAATTACAGTCTCAAGGTGCGATTGACTACGATCGGGCTCAAATCACTGTCGATATCGAGAAGATCAAAGACATAATTGATTCACTGCGTTAAATTATTCTGGTTGTGGTGCACGGCGCATACTCGCTCGCGTCAAACGCTCTGCCTTCGCAGCCCAACGAGATGCCATCTGATCAAACACATCATCGATGTATTGATAGCGATTACCTAAAGTTATGCGGATCGCCTGTTTATAGTGTCGTTTCATCTCTTGCCCTCCTTATGAGATTAACTCTGACGTACGATTCATATGTATGTCTTCCGAGCTGTCGTTTTTGGTGAGCACTAAGGTACTGCGACGAACCGATGCAAAATCGGTTTAACTACGGAGCCAGCGCTGTGGACGCCTACTAGCCGT
>CAZDEK010000046.1:0-7184 GCA_964504625.1 uncultured Candidatus Saccharibacteria bacterium | reverse complement strand
AGAGATGGCACTAAGCGGTCATAGGCAGCTTTCACCTCATGTGACAGTGCCTGAACCGCCTGCGATCGATTCGTTTCGAGCTGTTGGTATTCGGCCTGGATCTGCTGCATCGTAAACCGTTCTTGCCGCGTCCGTCGCCAGAAACCAACACTCGCGATGAGTACAATCACCGCCGCAATACCGACCGCAATCTCCAGGACAATCAACTGAGTCGAAAACCGTAACGGTAACAATTGAGCACCTAAGATGTGATAGAGCGCCGTCAGGAGGAAGACTGCTACGGCTGGCCCCCAAAATAGCCCGCTACGCAATGTCTGCGAGGGTTCAGACCGCAAACCTTGTAGTGCCGACTCAATCTCGGGTGGCTGCTGCAGTGCCGTAACCACCTCATCGACTACTCGATTCACAGTGTCACCAAGCATAACCGAAAGTTCCAACGCAGTCGTCGCCGCAGTAATTTTTTGAGCCTGCATCAGCTCGAGCGACATCCGCATGGTCGCTAATGGCGTTCGCAGGTTATGCTGCAGTACTTGAAGAAAATTTTTCACATCCTGCTGCAAATCAGCAAGTCGCTGTAGCGTCTTGCGCAAGCGGATGATGTTATAATGCTCGATTCCCGCCTGGATACTCAGTATCAACGCCATAATTAAGAGAAGAATGAACCATATGATGGGTAAAGTACTGGGCTGCTGAATCAGCAGTCGACCAAGCCGATAACGAGCCAAATACGATGCAAAAGTTTTACTTTCTAAGCTCGGTCCTGTCGATGGCGTACCTGTGCCACCCCTTCCACCACCCGGTGGAGGTGAGAATGACGTAGTAGGAATACCCGAGGGAGAGCTGGACTGAGTCGATGACGGCGAGGGCGATGAGCTGCCAGAGGGATTCGGTGATGATGTTGTAGTGGTCGGCGAAGCGGGCGAGGTAGAATTGACGGTCGGAGGTCCACCACCAGTCGACGTGGGGCACGCCTGACCATAAGCACACTCACCATAGATATAATCACCATATTTGGCATCAGCTAATGCCTTGCCCGTCAATGCGACTAACAGAAAAGCTACCAAGAATAAGACAGCCCGCCAACGTCGCCTAATAGTATCCATCATTGTCCGCTCCATGCATCATCTCTCACCAAGCATAAGCTTTCTCCTCAAACCATACCAGCCTCCGGGTTGCGTCGGCGACACGACTAGGCCACAATAGAAGCCTGAAGGCATAAGTAATTTGTGAGGGATATCTCCTAGGATTGTACAGCCTCTATGGCCTATACCCCAAAAATCCTCTACCCATCAGCCTACCCGTCGAATGGCGGATCGACTTTATATACTGTCCCGGTAAACACAACGACTATCGTGAAGAATATCGTCATGACCAATACCACCGCCAATGATGCCTCAATTCATCTCTCAGTTGTGCCCTCAGCTGGTTCGCCAGCTGCCTCAAATCGCATCCTGTCTGACTACGTCGTGCCGGCTAGCGGCATCAGCACGCTTGACGTCAGCATCGTCATGCCCTCCGGTGCCGCCTTGCACGCGACAAATCTCACGAGTCAAGCCGTCGTCCTGACTATCTCAGGAGTGGAGATCGCCTGATGGCTCTCTCGAGCAGTTTCCCAACCGTCGACCCACGACCAGTCGCCAAACGCGTCCTCATCGCTAGCTCA
Organism: uncultured Candidatus Saccharibacteria bacterium; assembly: GCA_964504625.1. Taxonomy (GTDB): domain Bacteria; phylum Patescibacteriota; class Saccharimonadia; order CAILAD01; genus CAZDEK01. The sequence goes on along the minus strand of CAZDEK010000046.1, from coordinate 5,521 downwards.
GGCCTCGGTACATCCGGTGGTGGCTATTCGGTCAATAATCAAATGGGGACTGCTTTCGTATTCCCGAATGCCACACGCCGCGCCGGTGGGTATGGTATGGTCTCGACTGCCACTTTAGTCGACAAAGCCAATATCATCGGTGCCGTCGATCTCTGGTTATTTAGCCAGGCCGTCACGCCCGCCTCAGATCGCTCGGCCGTTTCTTTCTCCGATAATGACATGCAGTATTACGTTGGCACCATCTCCTTCCCAGCCCCAACCAACCTCGTCAATAATCGCGCGGTCAGCGTGCCGGCTCTTGGCCTGAACTACCAGTGCACGGCCACGAGTCTCTATGGTTACCTCGTCACTCTGACTTCACACACCACCTTTGATGCTGCCGACAATATCCTTATTGGTCTAAATCTCTACCTCTTCTAGCACGCGAAGCGTTTATGCCTGGACGCATCACTCCACCCACGCTACCCCTCAGACCGGCTGATGATTTTTCGAAATTCATGGCTAGTGGGCTGGTGCTAGCCTACCCTATGCTCGAGGGTGGTGGCACAACGGTGCGCAATTATGGCAGCTGGGGCACCTCAGCTAACCTCACTCTGACGAATGTCAGCTGGACCAGGCGAGAAACCGGTATGTCGGGGCTGGCTTTTGCTGCCAGCAATGCAGTGGCTCGCAATAGCTTGATGGCGCGCACGGTACCGGCCAACTGGACGTGGGCCGCCTGGATCAAGCTTGATTCGACGCCGACCTCCACGCCCAAAGAATTGTTTTCTTTCCGCACGGCTGCTGGCGTGCAGCAAGTCCGCGTCTGGGCTGACTCTACCGGGCTCTGGAGCTGGCAAAAATCTGCCACTGCCGACGACTATTCCGTGCTCGCCCCCAGCTACTTTCCGACCGCTGGACCCGTCCTGATAGTATCTACGTTCGCGGGCAACAATCTCGCCCCTGTACAAATGGTGACAAATACTGGCATGCGCTCGATCCCCACCCAGCCGATTAGCTACGCCGCCTTTAATGTCGGCCAGGGCGCGCAAGCCACCACCCTTGATGGCTTTTATCTCGGCAATGATCATCAAAACACCGCGCCCTGGGACGGCGTCATTGGCCCGTTCTATTTTTGGAATCGCGTCCTTACTAACTCTGAAGTGTGGGAGCTCTGGCAAGACCCTTATGCGCCGTTCCGTCGCACGAATGCCAACTTCTACGCGCCGATGACGATGCGCACCAGTACTGGGTACTCATTCACTGGCATCGGCAAAACTACTGGGCCAAAAACGATCATCTCCGACCAAAACTCGCTCTTCATCACGATCGAAGATGACTATTTTTATCTAGATAAGCCTATTGATACATATATAGATTCCAATACCCCACTCATTACGCTCAATATCAGCGATTCCTTAAGCTATGCACCTACCCCGACTGACACGCTCAGCCCTCCACAATTCCTCAATATCATGATTACTATTACCGACAGCTATAGCTATATCAGTTCACCCACTGATAGTCTGCAAAATGCCGATGCCCCTGTAGCACCAGTTATCACAATCAACGATAGCTATGCATATAGTGATACTGTCACGGACAATCTCCTTACTGCCATTCCGCAAGGACCTTTGCAAATATCAGTCAATGACAGTTTGTCTTACCAGCCATTACCTAACGATACCGCATCAAACGGCTAGCCATATCACTCCTAATTGAGATAAACTATACATAAGCTTTGTTGAGTTTTGTATTTAATTGCTTAGCGCAATGTGCGTATTGGCAAAGCAAACCTCTAGACTATGATTGGCGAATACTTCAACTCCCAAACTCTTATCAATCAGATAACTGGAAATGTTACTCTTGAATTACGAGATGCATCCTCTGGAAAAGTCCAGGAAAAAATCCAGTCGAAGAACTTTATCGCCCAAGCTGGCACTCGCCATTTAAAATACGTCCAACGTGCAAACTTTTTCAAAAACGGTATTTCAACGCTCAACGCAAATGCCGACCTTGACTATGCCCAGCCCCTTTCTCAAGATCATCTGATTCTAACTTCGTCCACTGATGCGACGGATCCAGCCGGGGAATGGAATATGTTTGGCAAGCTCATAGGATATGCAGGAAAATATACCTACTCTGGCCTTGATACTTATCTAGGCTCACCCAATGTTTCCTTATCTGAAGCGACGCCAACATATACGAAGTGGGTTTTTGATTGGTCAACATCCACAGGTAATGGTACGATCGGTTCTTTGGGGTGGGTTAACGCTCCGACCACCTATCAGGGGACGGCTTCTAACGGGCCTAGATTTTATACGAGTGCAACAGTGCAAGATGTTAAAACTTTGACCAGTCAGGCACTTCGAATTGCCAGAAAAAGTAGCTCTGAATACTATTTGGCCCAATCGGGTACTCCGGCAATTACTGTGACTGATGGGAACTTTTCTCAAACTTCCACTTTTTCTGTCGGTGGCCAGTTTCGAGCCAGCACATCATTAACTGGTATTGCCTGGGACTCTGCAAATAACAAGCTATGGGTATTAGGCGTAAATGGATCGAATGCCCCCATTATCGCTGCCTATAATAGTGCCGGCACCCTGCAGAATGGTCCGACGACGGTTACGAATCGTGCTTATCAAAGCCTCACATTTGATGGTACTAATTTATGGACGCTCGTTAGTAGCGCCGCGAATACATTGACACTCTATAAGATCGGCACTAATGGATCAGACATATCGAATGTGACGATCAACTTGCCAAGTTATACTGGCACCTACACGGGTGAATTCCCCTATGCATTAGCTTATGAAAGTAGCAACTCCTGGATATATATTGCCACCTACGCCATATCCTATAGCGGCAATACAACCTACACGGGAGGTAATGGAGTTAATACTGGTCCAAGTGGTGCCATTCGCGCTTATGACCAGTCGGGTAATGAAGTTATGCCGCCAGTAAGCCTAGCTGTTTTTGTTCCCTCACTTAATAACCGATATTTTATGACAGCAATGGTGAGCGATAATCGATTTGGTACATACTGGGATTTTGAGGTTATCGACAAGCAACAGATCTTGATGCCTCATTGGGAATCAGGTAGTAATTACACCGTAAAACGCATCTTATTTGATGCCATGGGATCTCGCGTATTATTACCCTCCCCCATCAATAAGACCAATTCGCAAACGCTTCGTATCACATATCAAATGGACTATACGTAAATGCATACAAATCACTACCCAAAGCTATTTTCTTCAACAATTACTCTGCAGCTCAAGGATGCAACAACAGGTAGATTACTAGAAGAACGCGTCGGAGAAAATTTTGCAGCCAATCAAGTCATTCGCCAAGCCAAATGGCAGCAACGCAATCAGTATAAAACTGGTCTGAGCAGTATTGGCTCAAGTGACACAGACTATCAACCCCATTCTGCTACCGATGCGATTACTCTTACCGACTCCACATTAACTCCCGATTCAGTCAATGAATGGTCGATGCCGGGTAAGCTCGTCGGCTATGCCACTAAAGCGACTTATGCTGGCACTGACGTACTCAGAGGCACGCCTAATGCAGCTCAGCTTGATGCCCAGCCTACATATACGAAATGGGTCTTTGACTGGCCAACCAATGCCGGCAATGGAACGATAAACTCTGTCGGTTGGGTAGCTAATTTTTTCAATAGCTCTGCGACTGATGGTTCTGGGCCCTGCTTCTTTTCTGGAAGTACCATCGAACAGAATTGGTCAACTCCTCAGACCTGGAAGTACCTAGCTCGTGCAAATTCAAACTTATCATTCGGGAATTTAGGCACAACCGTTATATATGTGCTAAATAGTACATTCCAACAGAATACTACTTTTAACGTCAGTAGCCAGTTCAGCGCCGTGCGAGGTATCGCTTGGGATAGCGGTAACAGTTTTCTGTGGGTAATAGGTGATAATGGTGCAGCTCGCCGCATTGCGGCTTACAATAGCTCGGGGGTTCTGCAAACCGGGCCATACACTACTACGACTCGGTCATACAACACCTTGACTTATGACGGGACAAAGCTCTGGTCAACTACCCAAGTCAGCAATGAGAATTTCACCGCCTGGAGTATCTCAACCTCGGATGGGAGTGATGTATCTAACTTTAATTTCGCCACGTACAACAATACTCAGACTAGTCCAGGTAACTATTTAGGCTATAACAATGTAGCCGGCCTGTGCTGGGACCCAGCGACTCAACGGCTCTGGGTGAAAACTACTTACACAAATGTTACTTATTACAATGCTGGAAATATTGCTCCCGGTAGAGCCGGCGCTATGTACGCCTTTGACACATCTGGCAATAAAGTAATGGTAGACGTTTCACTCGCCGCCTGGAATCCCAGTACAGCCGCCAACGTCTTACTATGGGGATCGAGCGAATACACAGATATCGATATTGTCGATTCGTCTCAATTCATTACCGGACGCGGCACAACTATGTATCGCTTCCGCCTGACTGGCCTGGGCACACGCTACAAGCTCGACTCGCCGGTCGTAAAATCTAACACTCAGACACTGAAAGTCATCTATCAGATTAACTATGTCTAAATACTGCCTGTTGCAGAATTGACATCAGAGGATTTCAGCCGTACAATTTCAGTTAAGCATAAGAGTGATCACGCAACCTCAAAAACGAAAGTGTGAAAGAGGAACATGAACCCGCTGCTCGATCAGCTAGACACCAAAGCCCTTGATAAGCTCATGGATAAGCCGATGGATCGCCGGCAATTTTTGCTGTATATGGGCGGTGTGATAGTTGGCCTGATTGGTCTCAAGAGCCTGTTTGATCATATCTTGCATCAGGAAAAACGACCGCAACCGCATCATTTTGAGCTTGGTGCTTATGGAGGCGGCAGCTATGCCGATAAGGTTCAGCCCAAGCTTGGAGGTGGGAAATAATGGCACGTCTCCCCGTACCCGGCGATGACATTGGCTCATGGGGTGGCATCCTTAACGAATTCTTGCGCGTTTCCCATAATGAAGACGGTACACTTAAATTCAGTCTGCCCGATGCTACGCCTTCTATCAAAGGCGTCTTACAGCTAACGAGCGATCTCGGTGGCACAGCTGATGCACCAAAAGTGGTCTCCACCTCGCTGGCGGCACCTCTGCCCATCAACCAAGGAGGAACTGCTGGTGGAACTCGCGACAGTGCACTCAATAACCTACTTCCTGACCAGCCTAGCAATACGGGCAAAGTACTTAAAACTGATGGTGCCAATGTCAGCTGGGCCGACGTAACGGCACTGGTTCCTGATGCTACCGATACTATTAAAGGTAAGCTCAAGCTGGCCGGTGATTTATCAGGAACAGCCGACTCACCGACCGTGGTCTCTACCTCGCTGGCAGCACCGCTGCCCATCAACCAAGGAGGAACGAGCGCGAATACCCGAGCCGAGGCTATCAATGCCCTCCTGCCAACCCAATCAAGTAATGGTGGCAAGATCCTCGAAACCAATGGCAGCGATGTGTATTGGAATGACAAACCCAATACTGATGACGTGCTAGCC
>CAZDEK010000045.1:0-7213 GCA_964504625.1 uncultured Candidatus Saccharibacteria bacterium | reverse complement strand
GCCCACTACGGGCGCTTGTATCATTGTACCTGGGCGCCAGATGGAAGCACAAGGGGCTTGAAGCCAGTTGTGCTAGATATTTGCGAAGACGGTGACGACATTATTTGTGACGCGTAAAATGCCATGCTCAATGACAAAAGTACGTTCATCAGACGGCGTGAGTACCTTGACTGGTCCGGCAGTAAGCAGCGTCATAAAGTTCGTGTGGTCGGGTAAGATATCAAACGGTCCGAGTGAGTTTGAGGCAGTCAGAGCTCTCGCCTTGCCTTCATACATGATTTCAAAAGGCGAGAACACCTTGACTTTCAAATCATGCAAGCCAGCAAAAGGATCGCTCATGTCGTCAGAATTTCCTCGATGCCACTCAGCATATCCTCGCGATCGACGAACTGGCCCTTGATGCCATTAAGATCTTCCGTCACAAACATTGGTTGAGCAAAGTACTGTTTGAGTTCTTTTGCCTTCGTGTAAGCCTCGCGATCGGCTAACGATAATTCAGATTCACCAATAATAGCGATGATATTTTGCAGGCTTTCATACTTTTCGAGAATTTGCTGCACGCGACGAGAGAGCATATAGTGTCGCTCGCCTACGATCTCAGGTGACAAGAGCGATGAGCGGGTCGCCAACAAATCGACTGCTGGAAATATTCCTGACTCAAAAACTTTACGTGACAGCACGATGACGCTATCGAGCTGCTGCGAAATCTCTACCACTGCCGGATCAGACAAGTCATCGGCCGGGATATAGATAGACTGCACACTCGTGATCGACCCGTGCTCAGTCGAGTTCAACCGCTCCTCAAGTCGATGTAGCTCAGAGAACAGTGCCGGCTGATAGCCACCTTCAGAAGGCGTCTCTGAGAGCATCGTCGAGAGTTCATTATTTGCCTGCACGTAGCGGTAAATATTATCCACAAAGAACAGTACATCTTGCTTCATTTCATCACGCAAATACTCGGCACTAGCAGCTGCTGTCATGCCAACCAATGACCGCATACCGGCATTCTCATTCATCTGACCAAGAAACATTACAGTATTTTGCAGTAGCTCGGCCTTCTCGAGCGTATCACGCAGCTCATGGCCCTCGCGGATGCGCTCACCGATGCCGACGAAGAAACTCGTGGCCGCCTTCGAACTCGAGATATTATGAATTAGCTCAGTAGTCAATACTGTCTTGCCGACGCCGGCGCCACCGATGATGCCGATCTTGCGACCCTTCACAAATGGCGCAAAGAAATCAATCACCTTGATCCCGGTCACAAGTACATCAGTTCGTGAGGGTATAAACCGCTGTGGCGGACTGTCCCGAAACACTGGTACAGCATCAGTTTGCGGTGGCGGGCCACCATCAAGTGGCCGACCCAAAGCATCAAACACCCGACCAAACGTGCCCTGTCCCGCTGGCGCCGCCAGTTCGTGTCCGGTAGACACCACGTCTTGCCGAACCGCCAAACCTGGTGCACCAGAGATATTCACATACCTCGCAGTCTGACGATCAACAAACTCACGCCAGATCAGTACGGCCTCAGGGCAGGCTTCAACGCTCAGAATCTCACCTGGCTTAGGACGATTTTCACCAAGTCGAACCGTCACCACCAAGCCACTAATGGCTAATATCTTACCGGCAATCTTCATGGCAGTACACCTCGCATTGCGTAGACTATTTCGTGTGCTGCTTCATCTCGCTCCCGCCGCCGTGCCGCTAGAAAGCGCATGCGCGTATCCCGCTGCGCATCTTGAGCCCGCAAGTTTGCGGTAAGCATAGCCGTGAAGCGCGAAGCAAATTGCGCGAGTTGTGATTCGAAAATAAGCTGGGTCATCGTCAGACCAAGCATGATGCGCTCCAGATAAGCTACAACTTCTTCCTGACTTGGCTCGAAGAGATACTCATCAGCAATGATCAAGTCTTGCACCCCGTCGCCAGGCATACCAACCGCCTCATTCTCTTGTGCTTTCGCTTCTAGCACAAGCTCAATACGATTCGGACGTTGTGCAGTCAACGTTAAAAATTCTTGGTAATAGACATACGTGCGTCGATATTTCTGCGCTAATGCAATGATCGGCGATGCATCGATCGGTTGCGTAATATCAGGCTGCCCAAAAGCTCGAACTGGTTTGACGCCACGCGCTTGTAGTCGCATCGAACCTCTTTGTCCAATCGTCAAAATGTCAGTCGTTTCAGCCGTATAATCACTCATCACTTGACTCAAAATCATGTCATCAATCTCACCACTCAAGCCACCTGTCGAGGTAATCACGACATACAGATCACGATTCAGCTCCGGGGTACGGGCTGTAGCCTTATCAACACGGAGCGCCAAGTAAATTGCATAGAGCTCGCGGAAGAATTCCTTCGACAACAACACTCGGTCCTTAATTTGGCGTATCCGATAGCTAGCGATGCCCTCAAGTGCCTCTGAGAGCTCGCCAATAACACGATATTGCTCATATTCCTGTTGCAGATCTTTCAATGTACTCATGTTGTCGCTCCCGGTGCAGGAGTTTCTTGAGGCGGCGCTGAAGCCAGCATATTCGCTGCCGCCTCAACTGGCTTCATATCAGGGTTAGACTGAGCCACATCTCGCACAACCGACTTGAGAAATCCCATAGAAAACTCTGGCCGACCAATCGACGCAAAGGCTGCATGCAACAGAATCTGCTGCTCACGCACACTATAAAGCTCTTCTGGTGTCTGATTAAAGAGCTGATAAAGTACCGTGCTTAATGCCAAATCATTGCGCATATCACTCGAAAGCTCAGTACCAAAGTGGGAGAATTGACCGGCTTGTCGGGCCCGAGCAAGCACCTGGCTAACCCGTCCAGCTAACTCTTTATGGTCAGCGGTCTGTGCTCGACCACCAACGCGCGAGACTGACAAGCCAACATTAACCGCCGGTCGGGTACCCTGATACATCGTCGTGACATCGAACACTATCTGCCCATCGGTCATTGAGATCAGGCTTGTCGACAGGTAGCCTGTAATATCATCGTTCGGCGTTACGGCAATCGGCAGCGCCGTCAGGCTCTTACCATTCGACTTGAGCTTACCAGCTCGCTCGAGGAGCGAAGAATGCGTGTAAAACATATCACCGGGAAATGACTCACGACCTGGGTTTGCGCCCAAAATCAATGAAATCTCTCGCCAAATCTTCGCATGCGAACTAAAGTCATCGTAGATGATAACCGTATCTTCACCACCCTGCCAGAGCTCTTCAGCAATCGCACAACCAGCATAGGGCGCGAGATACTGCAACATCGCCGAATCAAACACATCAGCGATCACCAACACTATATTGTCACGCACACCAGCAGCATCCAAACGCGCGATAAGAGTCTCAACATCCGTCCGACGCTTCGCAATGAGTACCAGCACGACCTTACGGCCAGCCTGCGCTTGGTGAATAGCTACCTGGGTCGTGAAGGTTGTCTTGCCCGACTTGGCGTCACCCATAATGGCGATGCGCTGCCCAAGTACGATAGGAAACAGGGTATCAACGATGGTAACACCGGTCTCGAGCTGCTCATTGAGTATTGCACGGTCTGCAAAGGCTGGAGCAGGCGCAAACATAGCGCGCTGGCGCTGGCCACTTGGTAGTGGCTTACCATCCAGCGGTCGACCGAGCGGATTCACAATCCGACCAAGGAGCTTTGAGCTAGCGGGCACCGTCAGTACATCCGCTTGCGCGACCGCCAGCATGCCAATCTCGACGCCTTCACCTGTCAGAGTCAGGATGCGGGCCGTATCGTCGTGAATCTCCCGGACCAATCCCGTCTCACCATTCTCAAACACAACTTGACCGCCAGCCGGTACACCCTCAAGCCCCCGTACATCGACCACAAAACGACGTACCGCAACCGCTTCTCCAGTCGGGCGACCAGCCGCTGTCAGTTGGGTGAACTCATTTCCAACCTTAGGCATGTAATACCTCCCGGGCGATAGCTTCGCCGTTCCGTAAGCTATTAGCCAGCGACAGATCATACATATGCTTGCCGGTACGCAGCCGCATCCCTCCAATCAGCTGTCGATTCACACTGACTCGAATAAGAATATGAGGATGCAGCGAATGACGCAGCCACTCGATGAGTTTTCGCTTGAGATCATCGGACGGCTCAGTAGCGAATTCTAGTTCAAAAAGGGGAGCTGACTTACCTAAGGCTTCGAGCTGCCCCTGTAAAGCTCCAGCACCCACCTGCTGCAGCTGCTGATGCAGCCATATTTCAGTATCGGCCTCAAGAGCTACTGGTTTTGCAGCCTGCGGCTCTGACCAGTGCTCAAGCATCAGTCGACACGCCTCAACGTCTGAAAGCGTCTGCACACCAACTGGCAGGCTGAGCGTTACTTCAGGCACGCTTCACGTCCTCCAGAAGCTGAGGCTTTATAGCTTCAAGCCGCTGCAGAATGAGTTCCTGCTGATCGCCAAAATCCACTCCGCTAGCTACTTTCGTCATGTAGTCTGCAAACATCTCACCGAGGGAATGATCAAGTCGTGCTAGTGCAGCCGTTCGTCGCTCTTCCACCAGGGCCTGAACAGCCTTGTCGGCCGCTTCGGCATGCGATGCAATCAGTCGATCGACCGACGCTAAACGAGCGCGCAGCTGCTGTACTGCTTCATCGAGCGCGACCTGATAACCCTGCGTCGTCGCGGCAAGCAAGCCATTAATCGTGGTCTGCAGCTGAGCCTGAGGATCGCTGACCTGTGTGCGGAGTTTACCCAGCAGCTCCTCACTCATCTTGGCCATTTCAGCTTCGAAACGCTTGAGCTCTCGCACCATCGTAGTCTCATACTGTTGACTAGCTTCATCACGTAGTTTTGCAAGCTGGTCTTTTGAAAGCGGTGTGTCATGTACCGCTTTGGCTCGAGCTTTCTCGAGTCGCTGCAAACGCGTACCAATCCATGCCAAGACTAAGAGCGTCATGGCCATTAGCCCGATCAGTACCCAAATGAGTGCCTCTACTTCCATGCTATCTCCCTATTATGATATACGCAACGACAATACTCACTACCATAAGGGCAATTACAATGAGTATTACCTGGGTCAGGCCCCGACGAATCACCCGATGCGATAACGGATTGCGCCCGAGCGAGTGCATACTGGCGCTAACCGATGAGAACAGTACGATACCGGACACCAACACTCCAATTGCTAGCACCAAGGCAGCGATAACTGCATTCGAAGCACCAACTTGCTTTCCAGTCAGCTGGCCGCCAATCGCCTGAAGATTATCGACAAAGACATTCTGCAAACCACTCGGCGCCGACCAATCAGCGATTGCAATCGTCACCGGCACCTGCCCCACGGCTACTTCAGTCGGCTTCCCCTTATCATCATTAACTGTCCGGATCTGCGCACCACTCGTACTGCGCGAAAAATCATTTGCAGCCCGACCAATGACCTTACCATAACCAGTCGCCTTCATAGCAAAGCCACTAATCGGTGATGAAGTGAGTTGATCGCCAGCCTTAATATCGCCATTGATCGTCGATACGTTGAGCGGCACAGCACCACTGGTCGCCACTTCCACATTGCCGTTTGCAGTGGTGATATAGCTGACGAACGTCTCACTCTTATTGACTACAACACCGACTAAATTCGCACGATTAGCCGGAGTGGCCGCCACGACTTTCTGGCTATTCGAAGCTTGTCGTGCCACCAAACTTCCAGCCGGTGCAGTGCCATCGACAGAAAATGTTTGAGAAACCACAGCATCAGCCGCCCTGGCCAGGCCCACCCCCGACCAGCCGAGCAGCGTCACTATGAGCGCCCATACACAAACTTTCTGGACTCGACTCCACATAACGCTTACGCTCTAGTGTATCAGAAAAGGGTTAATTAACGGGGGTTTTCTCGCGTTTTCGACGCCAGATTTTCTCGATGAGAAAGCCGATCAATCCACCTAGGACCAAACCGATAATAAATTCTGAGCCAGATAGCTCAAAACCCTGCACTCTGGCCACAAGATAGAGCGCCCCACCAAAGATCAGTCCACCGATTACGCCACCCCAGAGAAAACTCGTCCGAAATACCGTCTCCTCAAGCAGCTCACTGGTAGCCTCAACCGGCTTGGCATGTACCAAACGAGAAAAGGTACGTTGTGCAGGTGTTAGCTGGTGACGGACCTGCTGCATCGTGGATTGGAAAACTGCATCGCGTTCTCGACGCGACACCACTTTTGGCTCACCACGCTCAGCTGGCTGCTCTGATCGATGCTCACGATCGGTTGGCTGCGATTCCCGTTCGGCAACTTTCAGCTGCTCACGGGCAACTTCTACTGAATGCTGGCGTTCAGCGGATGATTGTTTATGAACTTCAGCCGAAGCTTGATGCTCGACGGACTGCTTCAATGCTTCGTTACGCTTTGAATGCTCGGCAGTACGCTCAGGTCCGTGGAGTTTTTCAGGCATGATGATCTCCTTGTGTGGCCAGAATCGCCAATTCCTTCTGAATGAGTCGCTGTCGCAGATAGATGAAAATCGCACCGCTGGCAAACAGTGCCAGGCCAGTATTAGCGGCACTTGCACCAGTTTGCGGAAGATTTTGCGATACCGTTTCAACCGTCATCACCGTGGGTGGTGGTAAGAGACTCTCAATCATCTGATCGAAAAAGATGTTCTCCATTTTAAGGTCGTACGAATTTTTGTCACTCAGCCCGGTCGGCGTTGCTGGGATCGGCTTCTTAATCTTAACGACAAACTGCTTGGTCACCGTCTCACCGGCTTTGATGTCGACTGGATTCCAGACCAGCTTCTTTTGCACCAGCTTTTCCTGACCTGGCACCGATTCGGCTGTCAAGGTAGCGCCGCCATTATCGGTTACATCAGCGTACTCAAGAATATCAGCGATATTCTCCTCAAAGCGGAAGGCCTTAGCTGTGCCATTGCCAGAGTTGGTCACTGCCAGCGAATAGCGTATCTCATCACCAGCTTTAACCGTTGTTCCAGCTGCATTGGTTGGTCGATTCTGAGAATCGCGAACACTCTGATTTACCGCCTGCTTGAGATACGCTAGCTGAGGATTCTTTACCTCTATCCGCTGCTGACAGGCCGGAACATAATTCGTCGAACCTGAGCTAGTAACGACTCTTACCTTAGCCGTATAGGTGCCGGCCTCTTTGTAGACATGATCGAGCTTTGCGTCAGTTGATTCCTTCGTACTGCCGTCGCCGAAGTCGTAGATGTAACTCTTGAGCGTCGTGTTTTTCACCGTCGCAT
>CAZDEK010000044.1:0-7453 GCA_964504625.1 uncultured Candidatus Saccharibacteria bacterium | reverse complement strand
AGATTGGATTATAAGATTGACAATAGTAAATAAAAGTATTATAATATATACTTTCTCATCTTAAGGGGGTGAACACTCATGAGAAAGTACCTGGTCAGCGCGTTTTGGTGGACCATCACCGTCCTGACGCTTTTCATCTTGGATGATCTGGTGTTCGGCCCTGTCTTCTGGACGATTGCTGTCTGGAATCAGCTGGCCGCGACCGTAATAGCTTTTGCGGCTAGCTGGGCATTTGGTATGTGGCTCATCATCGCAGGTATGCGACCGGCCCCTTCGAGGGCTGCTAGCTTCCTCCTCAAGCGGCTCATGCTCGAGCGCAAGAATGAGGAAATTGCTGCCCGTGAAGCATCAATTCGCAAGCAAGCATGGTCGGTTGCGGGAGCATTCCTAGTGACACCCTTGATTGGGGCAGTGATACCTGTTTTGCTTTTGAATAAGAAGCAGGCTATGTCACACGCTCAGTTGCTTCGGCTAGCCCTCGTACTGACCGCATTGTATGCGACCGAATTTGCACTTATCCATGGAGGTTACGGCCTCGGTGCAATCGCGCATTCTATCTTCTAGCGACTTGTCACGTATCGTGGTGAGTCGCTTTTCTTATACTGATAGCGCCCATATGCTATAGTCCTTCTTATGGGTGAACAACATTCTGAACACACCGAGCACCTTGAAGCGGTTGCACGCGGCGATCGCGAGACAACGAAGGCCATTGCAGTGGGTACCGGAATTGTACTTTCTGATGAGCAGTTCAGCGAAAGCCATGATGCCTACGAAGCCCTGCGCTTCAATGACCCTGATAGCCCGCAAACGGTTGGTCTCTTTGGAGAAGATCTTGAACGGGCCTTGAAAGATCCACATACAGTATTTATGACGGTCGAGCGCGGCGGTAAACAGGTGCATGTGCCGCTGTTTGTTCCGACCAAGGACGTGGAGTGGTATAACAAGGACTTGCTTGAGCGCCAATTTGGCAGAACGCGGCCGAGCTACTACTACACGCAGGTCGAGCTGCCAGAAGATTTCGGCAGCGAGCAGAAGATCCTTGATGCCGTTAGACAGATAACTGCTGATGGTGGCTACATTATCCAGGAGCGTCTTACCTCACAGCCGAACCAGCTTGAGTACTGGAAAGAGCAGCTTGGCTCCTCGGATGCACGTGTAGAGCGCATCGGGCTTGGCGAAGAGCCGGCACGAATTGATCTTTTTGTGGGGTCAGCCGAAGTAGCCAATGCTTCAGAGCGGGGGCCCAAATCGGCACCATCATTTTTTGAAACATATCGGGAGATGGTCGAATCCGGCGAGCTTGCATCAGGAGAGCACGACGGAGCGTCAGTAGTGGATGTCATCTCCGGTGATGAAGCGGAGCGTCTTTGGGGAATATATCAGAATCCGTTTGCTGAGCTCGGCGAAGGACATGCGCTCGAGGCCGGGTTCAGTCAGGAAGTGTTTTTGCAGATTTTGGAAGACCCAAATATCGCCAAAGTAGTACATCGGGTGGATGGGGAAGTCACAACCCTGATGATTTTTGTCACCGATCTCGATTATTACCCTTGGTTCAATAAACAATACTTTGCGGCGAAGTACCCCGGAGCCTTAGAGACTGAAAATGTGCTGGTATTCCCTGGTATTGTGTCGGACGAAACCAAGCGAGGGATGAATTACAGCTTCGCTGTTGTGCAGTTGGCCGCCCAAGTTACTAACCGCCGAGGTTCAGATCTCAGCATAGCATTCGAATGTAATGAGATAAGCGCTCAGTACATTCCCAGCATTGTTCAGGCAGCTGTGGAGATCGACGGCTCTGCAAAGATCGAAGGCCTCAGCACCCCAGTTTCTCAGCTACTTTTTGAAGCGCTCTCTGCTTAAGAGGGCGCTTTTACAATGTCATATTTCTTGAGGTAGCCAATCGGCTTATACTTCTTTTTTGCCAGCCGAAGACCCTCAAGCCCTAAGTCCTGCTCATAGTTCACTGTCTGCAAACCTCGATCTAAGAAAGCCTGGTTAGTAGCTCGACGGATATATGCGAATGCATTTTTATACGAAATATCGGCTTTTTCAAAATGGCCTATTGCTTGGCTGTTTGGCAGCTTCTGAGAGATAGAAAACCCGACCGGTTCTTTGCCCACCCATAAGAGCAGTGTTATTAGATCAAAGTGTTGGCTGTTTCCTAATAATCTCTGAATTGCGATTTTTTCAAAAAATTCTCTACGATTTGTGAATGTTTTATTCTTCGCCCACTGATCGACTATATGCATAATTGCCTGTTGATTGATTTCTTGAGAAATTTCTACTGATTCAACTTTCGTATTGGGATAATCACGAAGAAATGCATTGGCGGCTTGTTTGATTTTGATATATTTCTTGCCTCTTAAGTGAGCAAGGTCTTCTACTAAATATATATAGTCATAATCATCGTGATCTTCGATAATCTGAAACTGTTTGGGATCTAGGTTAGTGCAGAAAACTTCTGGTACGAAATGCAGGGTTTTCTGCACATCGCTTTGCGAAAGTATATCTAATAAGTTTGTCGCTGTTTCGTTTGCCTTTTCTCGGCCCAGAACAGAATATGTTACTTCGCCTGTGAGGTAATCGGGTAGTTTCAATATCAGGTTATTATTGAGCAAAGAGATCTCGGTAGTTTCATTCGTATCCCATGCATACATGCTGGTAAAGTTAAAATCTGAGTAGCTCGGGAACTGACTTGTGAAGTGGTTGATTGCTTGTTGATGGTCTAAATGCAACTTTGTGAAATTAGGAAATTCTGGAATGTGGCCTGTATCCATGGAAGATATAATTGTTATCCTTTAAGCTAGAACTATGCTAGTGAAGCTTGTATCTTATGTTCCAGCGATTGCTGGGCTCATTGCAATGGGCCTCATTGTTTTTCTGAACAACAGAAAAGCTGCTATTAACTTAACATATTTCGCTTTTACCACGAGTGCGGCAATATGGCTTTCCTTCTTATATTTAGCCGATATTACATCTAGCCAAAGCATAGCTCTGTTAGGGCTAAGGTTTGCGCTGGCGAGTGGTCTGATTATGTCGTTTAGCTTTTTTCTGTTTGCTCAGCACTTTGTAGTCTTCACCCCAATAAATCGATTCATTCGCATTGCGTACCTCTCAATATTTGTCTTTCTGACGGTAGCTTGCTTTACACCATTAATTATCCCTGCAGTAAACCTTACCTCTAACGGTGCTCAGCCAACTGGAATAGGGCTTGGGTACACATTACTAAATGGGTTTGTGTTTTTAGGAATTGCCTCAGGGGTTTCGATATTAATCTATAAATATCGGAAGGCTAAAGCTGCCGAAAAGAACCAGCTGAGTTTTGTACTTGCAGGTGCATTTATTGCCATCAGCGTGAACGTAGCGATAAATTACTTTCTTACAATTTACCTTCCGCAAGCTGCCAATTATTCATTAGCTGGCTTTTCAGTATTAGTCATGGCTTTATGCTTTGCATATGTCATCATATGGCATCGACTATTTAATATCCGTTCAATCGTTGCGCGTTCATTGGCGTATATCCTTTCTATTGCCGCTTTCGCTTTTCTCTATGCATTCTTAGCATTTGGCCTTGCCCAAGGAGTCTTCCTCAAGAACATCCTTACCACCGAGCGATCGCAGCAGATCTTTAACGTCATCCTGGCAGTCATCTTGGCTTTCACCTTCCCGTGGATTCGGCGTTTCTTCCAGCGCATTACGGACCGAGTCTTCTATCGTGACCGCTATGATCCGCAGGAGCTTGTGTCCGACATTGGTCGAGTGCTGGCGTCTGAAATCGAGCTCGAGAAGGTCTCGCTCAAGGTGCTCGATATACTGCAGACTCAAATGCGCCTTGATGTTTCAAATATCGTCGTGCTGAGTAAAAATCAGATCTTTTATCAGGCTAGGGCCGATAAAATTCAGCAGATCTATCATCCGGCTGATCTGGCGATATTTAAATCGAAACTCACTATTACCGACGAGCTACCCAATGGCGACAAGCGCGAGACACTTGAGCGACATAATGTGCGCGCCATCTTTCCGCTTAAGACGACTGAGAGCTTTGTGGGTTACTTACTGCTCGGCGAGAAGAAAAGTGGTGACATATTTTCGGAAGCTGACATCCAGACGCTGCACATCATTGCCGATGAGCTAGCTATCGCCATCCAGAATGCGCGCAGCTATCAAGAGATCCAACGCTTCAATGAAACATTGCGCGAGAAAGTGCGCCAGGCGACAGCCGAACTGCGCCATGCCAACTCTGAGCTCAAGGAACTCGATAAAGCCAAGGATGAATTCATCTCGATGGCCTCGCACCAGCTGCGGACGCCGCTGACGGCCGTGCGTGGCTACACCTCGATGGTGATGGACGGTGACTTCGGCCGCATCACCGGCGAGCAGAAAGAGACGCTGAAGCAGTCATTTGACGCTGCGACGCGCATGACCCGTCTCGTCGATGACCTCTTAAACGTGTCGCGCATTCAGTCGGGTAAATTCAAGATCGAGCGCACAGCCGTGGATCTCAATAAGGTCGTGCCTGAGGAGGTCTCTCTCATCGAGACGACGGCTAGCACGAAGTCGGTGAAAGTTACGTTCCATGCGCCAGATAAGCCCGTGCCAGTACTGCAGATTGATGAAGGCAAGACGCGGCAGTGTCTGATGAATCTCATGGACAATGCAATTTACTACTCATCCAGCGCTGAGGGCGGCGGCAAGGTCGATGTCTATCTCGAGAGTGATGGCACTTCGGTGAGCTTCCGCGTACAGGATAACGGTATCGGTGTGCCGAAGGCTGAGCAGCCGAAACTCTTCAAGAAATTTTATCGAGCGCCAAATGCCCAACAAGCTCGACCAGATGGTACGGGTCTGGGTCTCTTCCTGGTCGGCCGCGTGGTGCATGACCAGGGCGGTGAGATCATCTTCGAGTCAGAAGAAGGCAAGGGTTCGACTTTCGGCTTCCGTTTGCCGGTGAAAGCGACTGAGCCGGCCGCGGCCGAACCGACTAAGGCGGCTAGCCCGACTCCAGCGTAGCCGGTATACTTGAGTCATATGGAAGCTACTACACCTAAGTCTGCCGATCCGACAGCTGGTCTGCATCCTGATGTGGTGATTGTCGAGGATGATCCGTTCATCTCGCGTATGTATCAGGTTAAGCTGGCGAAGGCTGGCTACAATGTCGCGATGGGCGGCAATGGCCATGAGGCTGTGGCGCTCTTAAAGCAACATCAGCCGAAGCTGGCACTCATAGATATCAATATGCCAGAGTTGACCGGCATCGAGGCCGTCAAGCAGCTCAAGGAAGCCGGCTATGACTTCTCGCGTACGGCAGTAGTCTTTCTGACGAACTCAAATAACCCGAATGACATCGAAGCCGCCAAAGGGCTCGGGGCAGATTATCTCATCAAAGCTGATCAGACGCCGCGTGGCGTACTGGAGCTGATTCAACGCAAACTCGGCGAAACCTCGGTCTAACTGCAAGCATAAGCAAGTTGCCAGATAGGCATGAGGCGGCTAGACTAAGACTATGCAGTGGATGGACGTGGCGATGTTTGCCCTCATATTCTTTGTGACCTATCTTTTGGGTGCTGGATTTGTCAAGCTCATCCACCTCATGACAAAAGATCACACGAAGAATTATCGAGTCGGCGTAATTATTTTCGCACTGCTGGTCGCCGCGACGATCACCTATAACAACCTTGGTCGTTGGGTGGATGATTACCCGGATCTCGGTCGATTATTCCAAATTAACACCAGCCAGGAAGGGCAGTAATGGCAGAATTAAAACGAGTCGAAGATTTAGTCGTACGAGATAAGCGCGTTTTTACGCGCGTGGACTTCAACGTGCCACTCAAGCATGGCAAGGTCATGGATGAGCTGCGGGTGCAAGCGGCAGTGCCGACAATCCAATATTTACTCAGCCAGCATGCTACGGTAATTTTGGCGAGTCACCTGGGTCGCCCGGATGGTAAGCCAATGGGGGAGTATAGCCTAGAGCCCGTTGCGGTGTTGCTCTCCAAGCTGTTGAACCGTGAGGTACTCTTCTTGCATGATTGTGTTGGAGAGGATGTACAGGCACGAGTTCAGGCCATGCGGCCTGGACAAGTGGCCCTTTTAGAAAACCTGCGCTTTCATGCCGAGGAAGAGGCTAATGATCCAGCCTTCGCGCGGGCGCTGGCGGATCTTGCTGATGTCTATGTCGATGATGCTTTCGCCGTAGCACACCGTGCACACGCTTCGGTGGTTGGCATCCCTCAGTATTTGCCTCATGCCGCTGGTAAGCTTCTGCAGGCGGAGGTGAATACACTTTCTAGCCTGCTCGAGAAGCCAAAACATCCCTTTGTGGCCATCATTGGTGGGGCGAAGATCTCTGACAAGATTGCATTCCTCCATAACCTCATGAAGAAGGCTGATACGATTGTGATTTCGGGTGCCATGGCAAACACTTTTCTCGCGGCGCAAGGCCACAACATGCGTGCCAGCATCTATGACAAGAAGGGTATGGAGACGGCAAGGGAAATTCTCGCTGAAGCCCAGCGCCGTCATGTTGAGGTAATATTACCGGTTGATGTGATGGTGGCCGAGTCACCCGATGCCCACAAGGCTCATGCAGTCACGGTAGGTCAGCTCGATGAGGGTGAGATGGCGCTTGATATTGGTCCCGCGAGTGTGACGAATATCAATGTGGCGATTCAGGATGCGAAGACGATTTTCTGGAACGGTACGCTCGGCTTGACTGAGAACCCTGCCTTTGCAGTTGCGAGTACGGCGGTTGCGAAGACGATTGCAGGCTCGAAGGCGCTGTCGGTCATCGGTGGCGGTGATACGGCTGGCTTTATCGACGCGATCGGTATGCACGAGAAGTTTGATTTTATTTCTACCGGTGGCGGTGCAGCCCTTGAACTGCTGGCGGGCAAGAAGTTGCCAGCCGTTGAGGCACTGAGGCGGTAACATGGCGGAAGCTGCCCCCAAGACCCTAACGACCAATCGACCGAAGCGTCGCAGCGCAGTGAGCAAGTTCACGAAGTCGCACGAGATAGCGGAGCACTTGTCGCAGAAAGAACGGCTCTACCGGCTCTTATTCTTTTTGAGCTTTTCATTGAATATTATTTGGATCCTTATCGCGGTACTAGTACTGGTTTGGTTGACTTCACCAAGCTCAGACGCGACGGTGATTAATGCTGGTTTGAAACGCTATTGTGATCCGAGCGGTAAGGTAGCGCAGTATTATACTAGCTTAGACACAGCTGGCACCGGGAAGAATCTCTGGACGCGAATTTGCCAAGGTCCGAATATCCTGTCAGATAAGTAGGCGCTACAGCGGGATATCTTGACTCTGGCCGACACCCATTGGGTTTTGCGGCTCAGACATAGGGGCCATATAGCTATTGGCGCGAATCGTGCGAGGAGATGGTACTGGCGTCGGTGGGGCGGGAGTAGGTGGTACTGGTGTCACGATTGTCGCTGCCGGGGGCGG
>CAZDEK010000043.1:0-7711 GCA_964504625.1 uncultured Candidatus Saccharibacteria bacterium | reverse complement strand
ATGCCAGTGAGTACCGTTTCGAACACCGTGGAGGTGTAATAGTCTAAACCACGTGCTATAGAGCAGTCGATCTCCAGTTCTGACTCAGCCACGCCGCAGGCCATCGCTGAGTGGATCGTTCGTTCAAGTTCAGTAATGCCAGTGGTAAACGTTGCGTTATCGCCAGTCAATTTCCGTAGCTCAGCTAATATCGGCTCGACCGCACCACGCAGCTCAGCTACTTTGAGTAGTGTGTGAACCTGCATCGTGTCGAGCCCCGCTTCTTCCAGCATGCCCTGCACCGTCTCTTCACCAACTTTCTCGAGTTTATCAATGATACGCAGTAGCTCGGTCGCGCGATCCGCGACGCCGAGCGACTCATAGAGTCCGGTGAGTATCTTGCGGTTATTCACCCGCAGCACGAACTGGCCAACATCCAGCCGACGCATCACATCAGCCGCCAGCGCGATCATCTCACCATCGACCGCCACATCACTCTCACCTACCACATCAGCGTCACATTGATAAAATTCACGCGAGCGGCCTTTCTGCGCCCGTTCAGCCCGCCAGACTTTCTGGATCTGCGAGCGTCGGAAAGGGAAGATGAGTTCATTCTGGTGCTCAGCCACGTAGCGTGCGAGCGGCACGGTCAAATCATAGTGCAGCACGTAATCCTTGCTCCCCTTGCCGAAGCGGAAGACTTCTTGCTCCGTCTCGCCACCACCTTTTGCCAACAAGACCTCCGACAGTTCGAGCGCTGGTGTCTCAATCGGCAAAAAGCCTGCCGACGCATAACTTTCGCGAATCTTCGCTAGCATCCCATCAAAGGCCAGCTGCTCAGCGGGCAAATACTCTGGAAAACCGCTCGGACGACGGGGCGTGACTCGCTTACTCATAGTACTCTTTATTATGGAAGCTTTTCCCAGATCATGCAAAGCGCGACACAATGAGAGTTAATGCTCTTGCAATCGCCGGCATAAGGACTATAATGCCTAAGTACAGCAAGCACTTGAGTAAACAAACGTTTTTGGCAGCACCAAAAACCAAGATGTGGCAGCAGCACACCTTGGTTTTTTGTTTTTTTACTGAAGTTTTTCGCGATTTTCAGGTATAATAGCCGAGTTCTACTAGGCGCCCTTAGCTCAGCTGGATAGAGCGTGTGGCTTCGGACCACAAGGCCGGGGGTTCGAATCCCTCAGGGCGCGCCAGCAAAAAAGACGAGTCATTCGCTCGTCTTTTTTGTATGCCCTATTTGGATACTAGGCTGTAGGAGCTGCCGGAGGTGTCGGTGCGGTCGGCGGCGCGGCTGGTGGAGTGGTTGGCGGAACTGCCGTTGGAGGCGTGGGGTTAGCTGGGCCTTGCGGGGTACCTGTCCCAAGATACTGCGCTTTACCAAAGCCTAACATGGGGTACCCTATATACGGGAAGAGTATCAAGCTAACAACACCAAAAAGAGCACTTTTCCCAAATGCCTTTGCAATATCAAGCGCAATCACAATGCTAACCACAAAGTTAGCTACCGGAATAAAGTAGAGCAGCAGCCACCAGCCAGGACGACCGGCTATTTGTAACATGACATACGTGTTATAAATCGGCACTATCGATGCCCAGCCCGGCTGCCCGGCCTTTTTAAACATCTTCCAAAACGCGGCGAAGATAACAATCATTAGCACGAATATGATGGCACCCACAATCAATGCAGTGGTCGGATCTAGAGTTGATGCAGAAGTGAGACTATTGGGGTCAGATGTATAAACGTGGATTCCTTATACTTGTTATGCCACTAGCATAGCGCGACCAGTAGAGCCTTGCAATCTATCACGCGGATACCTTGCCAAAAATAGCTTTTCCAGGTAAAATATTCAGGTTTTCGGGCCATTAGCTCAGTTGGTTAGAGCGTCTGCCTCTTAAGCAGAATGTCCTGGGTTCGAGTCCCAGATGGCCCTCCAATACGCTTATGCTTAAAAAGACTTATTTGGGAGTCTTTTTGTTTGGTAAAATTTAAAGGTGAAAATAGTAAAAAGTCTTAATCTTGGCTTAAGATTTGTACTTGAACTTTGCCTGTTAGCGTCCTTGTTTACTGCGAGTATCAATCTTATCAATAATCCAATACTACGATGGACGGCTGCAATTGGTCTGCCGGTTTTAGCTGCAAGCATTTGGGGAATATTCGTTGCCCCAAAATCTCAACATATACTAGACCAACCGTATAGACTGGTTGTTGAATTAATTTTATTTGGACTTGCATCGTTTATGCTTTATAGAGCTGGTTATCCAAAAATCGCAATCGTTTTTATAGGTGTAGTTATAATCAACGAAATACTACTATTAATCTGGAAGCAATAATGCAAATAGACCTTAATTTCCCGGCAACACATAAAGCTAACATTGAAATAAATGCAACTCCTATAAGGGTTTGGGAAATTATTTCAGATATAGAAAATTGGCCGAGTTGGAACGACGACATAAAATCGGCAAAACTGAATGGTAAGCTGGCAAAAGGAACAACATTTACCTGGAAAGCAGGACCAGGCACTATAACTTCGACGCTCGAAGTTGTAGATAAACCGCAGCTTTTGGGTTGGTCGGGTAAACTCTTTGGCATACAAGCTGTGCACATATGGCGTATTGAGCCTAAAGGTGAAATTGCGATAGTTACAACCGAAGAATCCTGGGACGGTTTGTTACCAAAACTTTTTAAGGGTTATAGTAAAAAGACACTGAAAAAGGCAATCGATAATGGACTTCGTCAATTGAAGATTGCTGCCGAAAGCTCTGAAAAATAGTTGCTATAGCGTTCACGATGGCCCTCCATTAAGAAAATGCTTACACGGACTCCTTCGGGAGTCTTTTTTGTCTGTTTGCTTGACTTTCAATTTCGAAGGCTTATGATAAGCATAACTTTTTTGTGCAAAAATCATGGCTCAGAAAAAGACAAACAAGAAAAAATCCTCAGTCTCGAGTCGGCAAATCGCTGCAATCCTTGTAGCGATTACTACTTTGCTTATCATCATTGCCGCCGCTATAAGTCGAGCGAGCAATCCCGGCTTGTCGACAGTCAACCTCAGCCAAGGCACCGTAACCAGCTCAGTCAACCCGAGCGCGACCGGCGACCCATCCAGCCCAACGAGTAGCCTGTCACCCACCCCTAGCCCTGTGAATTCACAAACCACCACCCCGAAACCCAGCACAAGCAAATCACCGGCCAGCGGCGCTACGCCGTCGACCAACAGCGCGACTAGCCCAAGCCCTACTGTCACGCCGTTTAGCGTCAATGGCACCGCCATCAAGGCAACCGAAAGAATTTATGCCTGTCAAAACGAACGCTTCTCATTTGTAGCTACACTTAAAGCCACGAAAGCCGGTACAGCACAATGGAACTGGATCCGTTGGGATGGTGGCACATCGGGCGCCACTGGATCCGTCACGTTTGATGACAATGGTGACCCTGTCGTTGGGCCTAGCCTCTACAATCTCACGATTTCACCTGGCTATGACATCTCTGGCTGGATGTCACTCCAAGTGACATGGGATGGTGGTAGCTTCACGACCAATCGTGCAAGCTTTAACTACAATGCGGCGGCAGTCTTCGGTAGCTGCCCGTAGTCACATAGTTGCCATGATGCAGATATGACCTACGCCGATCTAGAAATTGTCGATGAGCACGATCAGCCCGTTACCCATCGCGCCACATATGAAGAGGTCGTGCGCAAGGGCCTGTGGCACCGCGGTGTGCATGTAATCATATATACACCTGACCATGAAATACTTATGCAAAAGCGAGCGCCTTCGCTCTTAGTCTATCCGGGTCGAGTCGAAATCTCGGTCGGTGGTGGTGTCGGCCGGGGTGAAACACCAAAAGCGGCGGCACTGCGCGAGGTACGTGAGGAGTTCGGGCTCACTATCCCCGCAAAAGAGCTTCGTTTCATCGGCAAACTTCGGATTAATCACCATGCGCAAGGTCAATATGATCGCTGTTTTACGTATAGCTATGCCGTTTGTTTACCAAAAAGTAAGCTGAATGTACAACTCAACCCCAATGAGACCAGCACGACATTTTTCATGACAGAAAAACAGTTGCGGCAGGCCCTCAGAATTCATCGCATCCGCCACATCGGGCGCATTACACCCCTATATGACTACTGGCGCTACTTGCTAACTGCACTCCACGAATAAGACTCCTCTTCTGGTACTATTACCTCATGACCATCAAG
Source organism: uncultured Candidatus Saccharibacteria bacterium (assembly GCA_964504625.1). Lineage (GTDB taxonomy): Bacteria > Patescibacteriota > Saccharimonadia > CAILAD01 > CAZDEK01. The sequence continues at coordinate 3,518 of CAZDEK010000043.1, read as the reverse complement.
TCATCAATCACACCAGCTCAAAGAACTTACCTAGATATCGCTCTCGGCACGCTCATCTATGCTGTAGTGCTTGGCTTCTGTAATGATTATACGAATTTGGTCGAAGCACGGAGCTTTTCAACAATCTTTTTCGCCTCAATCGTGCTCTCTTCCCTCACCTATGGCACGCTAAGATTGAAAGACGGTGTGATCAGAGCGACCGGAAAGAACAGCACCAAGCCTAGACCAGTCTTGACGATCGTAGGAGTCTGGCTCATTCTGTTTCTCTCAAAATTCGTTTTTCTCTGGGCAATAGAATTCGTATTCTCCGGCGCCATCATTATTCGTGGCTTCTTTGGGATATTTTTCATCGCCGCTCTCGTCACTGCCCTGCAAAAAGGTGCCGAAACGCTCTTCAAAAAGCTGGGGACAGCACCTCAGAAACAATCATAAATCACCGCGTGATTAAGTGAAGCAAGTCATATACGACGAATGCCGGCCACACGAAGGCCTTCAAAAAAGCCAGTAGCACTGCTCCAAAACCTTGAGCCTGCTGTACATAAAATATGAGTGCCCCAATGAGACCAAAGCCGTAAACGGCATCGCCGCCACCTTTATAGACTGTATTTACCTTAGATACTTTCTTGTCCATACTCGCCTCCTCTACTACCCACAGTCTACGCCCTATTCGGTACCTGCTACAATGAGGCCATGAAAAAGATTGGAATTCTAGGCAGTGGCATAGTTGGCAGGACCTTAGCTCATGGCTTGAAAGACTTAGGATATGAGGTTAGTCTCGGTAGCCGCAATGGTAAATCAATCGAGAATTGGGCTGGCAAGACCGGTACATTCGCCGAAGTCGTGCATGATGCCGACATCGTGATACTCGCCGTCAAGGGTACTATCGCCGAAGATGTCGTGCACTTAGTCGCAAAAGATCTTGCCGGTAAAACCGTCATCGACGCGACCAACCCGATTGCTGACACACCCCCCAAAAATGGTGTACTGACCTACTTCACGAGCCTTGATGAGTCACTCATGGAGCGCCTGCAAGCCGCAGCTCCCGAAGCGCACTTTGTAAAAGCCCTGAATAGCGTCGGCAATGCCGTGATGGTGCAGCCCAAATTCGCCGCCGGCAAGCCTACAATGTTTATCTGCGGCAATGACGACACTGCCAAAGTGGCAGTCAGCGAACTCCTGACCAAGCTTGGCTGGGAGGTCGCTGACTTTGGCACTGCAACATCGGCTCGTGCCATCGAACCGCTTTGCATGTTGTGGTGTATCCCCGGGATGCTAGACAACAACTGGACGCACGCTTTCAAATTGCTGCAACAGGAGACTAGCAACTAGCTATGACTATCTCACCGACTGAGCATGTAGTGCTCGTTACTGAGAATGATGAAGAAATCGGTATAGCCGACAAGGCAACCATACACACCGACACCACGCCCCTACATCGAGGCTTTTCACTCTTCCTCTTCAATGATCGTGGTGAGCTACTTCTCCAGCAGCGCACACAACAGAAAATCACCTGGCCTGGAATCTGGAGCAACTCAGTGTGTGGTCACCCCATGCAGGGCGAAAGCCCCATCGCTGCCGCGCAAAGACGGCTTGACTTTGAGCTCGGAATCACTTTAGCTCAAGCCGCAATCCACATGATTCTGCCGAAGTATCAGTATCGCTACGAACACCATGGTGTCGTCGAGCATGAAATCTGTCCCGTCATGGCGGCGTTTGCCAACGTAACCCCCAAACCAAACCCCTCCGAAGTGGCGCATACACGCTGGATTAATTGGCCAAGCTTCTTGGATGAGATTTCGCGGCCTTCCCAGTACTCTGAATGGTGCATAGAGGAAGCCAATTTACTCAATGATAATTCTACTTTCCGCCAGCTCTACAGCGACTTCTGCAAACCTGAAAACAAGGATGCAGCATACCATGCCTAAACAACCTACTGATCATATTCGCATCAAGAATCGAGCTCAATGGCGAGACTGGCTCAATAAGCATCACAATTCTCTCGATCATGTGTGGGTCATACATCGCAAAGGTGCGAACCGCACCCTGAGCTATGATGACATAGTCGAAGAGGCACTGTGTTTCGGCTGGATAGATTCTGCATCTGGAAAAGTTGACGAATCCTATACCAAGCTTTACCTTTCGCGCCGCAAACCGAAGAGCGCGTGGTCGCGCTCAAACAAACTTAGAGTGAAGAAACTCGAGGCAGACGGCGTAATGACTGATGCTGGCCGAGCAGCCATAGCAATCGCAAAATCGAATGGCAGTTGGGATACACTCGAAATATCAGACCGTCTCGTAAGCCCAAAAGAACTGACCGCAGCACTCAAGGCGACAGATCATGCAGAGACAAACTTCACAAACTACACCCCTGCAACCCAGCGCATGACGCTCGAATGGCTCTATAGCGCAAAGACCGAAGCAACCCGCTTGAAGCGCGCTCAGCGGATTGCCGAAGAAGCCGCTCACGAAACCGCGTCGTCGCAATTCCAGTTACGAATATTCCGACCAAACCTAAAGAAATGAGGCAGCCATGAGTGTTATCGATGAATTACTGGCAAAAAGCGAACCGGCCGATCGGAAGGCGCTCGAACGCATTCGGCAGCTCATCCATAAAGTAGCACCGGATGCCGAAGAAGTCATGACGTACGCCATGCCTGGCTTCAAGTACAAAGGTAAGTATCTCGTAGCGTTCGCTGCTTTCAAAGATCATCTGAGCCTGTTCCCTGGAGCTGGAGCTATCGCGCATTTTCAAGATGAGCTTGCCGACTTCACCACTTCAAAAGGTACGATTCAGTTCACACTCGACCATCCGCTTCCCGATGACCTCGTGCGTCGAATTATTCGTCAACGTATCAGCGAGATTGAGAAAAAAGCATGACCCGCTACGTTGCCTTTTTGCGAGGGGTAAATGTCGGCGGCAAGAGCCTCTTAAAAATGGAGGACTTGAAGGCCACCCTTATCGCTGAAGGCTGGAAGCATGTCAGTACCTATATCCAAAGCGGCAATGTCTTTTTCAGTCATGCTGGTACCGACCAACAAGCTATCGCCCGCAAACTCACGGCCGTAATCAAACAGCATTTCCACATGGAAGTCGAGGCGGTTGTCTTTAGTGCTGCTGATTGGCAAAAAGTTATGGCCGCTGCACCAAACTGGTGGGGGGACCGTGAGGGTTGGAAACATAACCTTCTCATACTCATACCGCCTACCACGCCCGAAGAAGCTATTACGGCTATCGGCGAGCTCAAGCCGGACATCGAGGCCGTTCAAGCCGGGCCCAGGGTTGTCTTCCAATCTATGTTTTTTCAGAAATTTGGCCAGACAACGACCGGCAAGCTTGCTTCAAACGCCGTCTATAAAAAGATGACAGTTCGCAACGCCAATACTTCGCGCAAGATTGCACATTTACTTGAAGTATAATGCTCATGATGCAAAAATCACTTCCTCAGCGCCTGATCATTATTGGAACGATCGTAGCCGCTATTGGCTTCCTTGGGGAGCTAATAGCAGTGTTCCTCTTA
>CAZDEK010000042.1:0-7746 GCA_964504625.1 uncultured Candidatus Saccharibacteria bacterium | reverse complement strand
TTAGGCGCTCCTGATCACTCTGCTCTGCCATGTAGTTCGCAAACATCCCTGGACCCTTCGGAGAATACCAGATCGTACCAAAACCAGGGGCCGATTTGACGAGTATCTGAAAAGCGAGGCGGCAACCCTCTACGTCCCATACCAGATGCTGCGGTTTCCATCCATACAAGGCTTTGTAGTCCCCCCACTCCATCGTTTGATAGATATGTCCTCCATCAGGATTCTCGCGCACAAAGAGATTCCAGGCAGCTAATTCCTCGGGTGTCGCTGGACGAATCATATTGTCATTATAGCGTGAATCCGTTGTTACAGATTATTGACGTTTTTCTAGAATGATTATAAAATTACCCGGAAGTCATGAGCCTCTACCCCAGAAAGGATCATCATGACACGCACCAATCCCAACCCCAGCCCCATGGACCCCGAAGAGGTCCGAGCCGCGCTCCAAAGCGTCAACCTGCGTCCGAAGGACTTCGTTGGCCTGGTCATCAAGTACCAGACCGGCGGTGGCTATCACGATGGCAAGGCCCTGGCCAGTGTCCTCTACACCTTGCGTGCGCAGATCGCCCGCGACCAGCACGACGGCAAGGCCCTCAAGCGACCGAGCCCCATAGAGCACGAGTACCAGATCGATCTGGACGACATCGAGCGGCAGCTCAAGCGCCAGGTGCGCAGCCGAGCCAACCAGACCTCGGCAATCGTCACCCGCAAGTCTGAGCCGAATACCAAGCGGTACTTCGCTCTCATGAACCTGTTGGGCGACGACGGACATCCGATCGCCGGCACACGTCAGGCCAAGCGCATGGTGATCGCCGTTCGCACCGGCGAATTCAACCGTGATGCCTTCGAGCTCCTCGTCAATGCCATGCATGAACAGTTCCTCGATGTGGATGATCGTGAGAATGCACGTCATCTGGCATCGAAGATGTTCCGACAGTGCGACCCCATTGACTTCGAGCTCGACGTCCAAGCGCTGCGCAGTCGCTACGAGACCGACTCGGATGAAGCCGTCTTCGAAGACTACATCGACAAGACCTACGGTGTCGGCACCTACTCGAGCTTGACCGCTGGCTGGTAGAGCCACTCCACCCCACACAATGATGTGTGGGGTGTTCTCTTCTAAACTTACTCTCTGCCTCGTAAGCGCCGATACAGCGCGTATGCCCGGTATTTGCCTTTATGAATCGGGATATCCCAGGTGCCCAGCGTGCTCACACGCGCGCCACCGAAGCCCTTCTTAAAGGCCGTGATGCCCGCCCACTTGTGTCCCGGCTGATCATCGGGCGCCGCACCCCAGAAGTCAAAGCGCTCCAGGCCGACGGTTTTTGCATCCATCATCATCTGCCAAGCTGCCGATACGGCAACGTTATATTTACGATTGAGAATCTGATCATTGCCGGTATGCGCATAGTAGCGCGTCCCGCCCCAGTCAAAAACAAGGCTGATGCTAGCTGGCTGACCCTCGACGGAGCTCACATAATAACTCGCCACTCCTGCACCAATTAGGCTTTCAGCCATCAGACGATAGTAGCTATCTGTATAGTTCGTAATACCTGCGTGCTTGGCAGTGTCAGCCATGAGTCGCAGAAAGTCATCCGTAGGCCCCGTATCACGCACACGTGTAATGTGGATGCCACGCTTCTCGGTTGTATTGATCCGATTACGATGACCAGAATCGAGCGCTCGACGCAGATCATCTTCTGACTGAGTGAGGTCAACCACAAATGTATGCTGTGGCTCGACCTCAGCGATCTGGCGTGCACCAACGGCTTTCAGATCTTCGGCCGTAACATTGCCCACCGGCTCAATGCGTAAAAAGTCAGCGTCCTGATCCTCGGCCGAAAAGAGTGCTGAGCCAAGTGCTGCCCGAGCATCCTGTTTGATCACTGGCCCATAGGGCAAGAAGAGATAGCGCAATCTCGGCGCCGTGCGAATAAAGCCCTGCCAGGCCCACTGGCCTGTTTCCATGGAACGTACCGCGTCGCGACCAACCGCCTCCTGAAACTCAGCCCAAACAGAGCTCTGAAGAATACCTCCGCCCATACGAGTAACTTCGTCGTCCCACACGGATGGTTCATACGTCGTCATGAACCTTATTGTACCGCACGGGACAATCTTGTTCTGCTTGATTCGATTAAGAGTTGATTATATAATCATCCGGTTCTTGCACCTGATGCGAGGAGAGAATGTAATGGCAGCAAACCAACCAGATGGTCATGCGACCCAGCCTTATTTGGATAGCAGTTATGAGCTGGATCTCGAAATGGCATCCGAGCTTACGGCCTATCGCGACGCCATTCTTTGGGGCTCATTGCTGGTAACGGGCGCGTTCATCCCGTACCTGATTTGGCGACGCTGGAGGCGCAACCGATGAAAGACAAGCTTTTCTTTCTGCTTGTTGGCGCGTCTCTAGCCATAGTAGCAATCAGCGTCTCCAACCGAACGAGCGCTCCTCAGCCGACAATTGTCGAGGCGAAGCTACCACCAAAGCGAACCAATATCGCGACTACCTACTTCCAAGCTGGCATGCCCGCTGGTCCAGATGATCAGGGGGTCTCCAACCAGAGCTCGGCTTGGTATTACGACTGGGCGCAGCACATGTGTGGAATCGATGTCGATGGCACCCGACAGATAGACAAGCCTGGTTGCGACAATCTCTTTTATGCAGCGCTGCCCTGTCTTGATACCAACAAAGAAATGAATATCCAGTTGAAAAACGTGGCTAACGCCCCGAAGTCATGGGACTTCTTGCCAGGGCAGGTATCCAAGTTTAAAAATCGCTGGATCCGCGTCGAGCACGACGGTAAGACTGTGTACGTACAGTGGGAAGATGTGGGACCGCTCTATACCAATGACTGCAACTACGTCTTCGGCACTGCTCGGCCACGCCAGGAGAGCACCCATGCCGTGGCTTCGGCTCTCGACCTTTCACCAGCCGCTTTCAAGCAGCTCACCGATGGTGATCTCACTGTCGGCATCATTCAGACAAACTGGCAATTTGTAAGTGATCGAGACGTCCCCTACGGCCCTTGGCGAATGAACGTGACCGCCTCTCAACCTGACTGGCGCCACTAGCGCATATAAGAGCCCCGTCCTCGTGAAGAGGACGGGGCGAAGTTTTACTCATCACCTGCGACGTGCATGCGCAATGCAATAGAAATGCGTGGCTCATCGGTAAGCGGTGGTCCTACCTGATGGCGCAGTCGAGGATCATCCCCGGTCAAAGGATCGGGCCCAGTTAGCATTAATACGCTACCGGATCGGGCAAGCAATTCTCGCTTCGACCCCTCAATCGTTTCAATATTCAACTGGGCCACTCCACGCACGGTATACACCACGACAAGATGCTTATCCGACGCATAGTCACGATGCCAGGCAATCCCAGTATCACACCTCGCGTATCGTTGAATCGAGATATCGTTCACACGCCAACGCATCAGACCATGACGCACCTTGGCTCGAGCAAGTGACAAAACGACCTCCTCCGTCTCGCGCACAAGCCAATCAATCTCCTCAGACCAATCCCTATCAACAAAGCCGCACTGCTCAAACTCCTGCCAGATTGGTGTCTGACGGCAAGGGCCATACTCCAACCCATTGCAGAACTCACCGAGCCTGGACGTCGTCTCTGGAAATAGTACACGATCCACAAGCGCATACTCATGACCGAGAGCGTAATCCAACCCAAGCCGAAATCGAAAGTGGTTCATGGTATAGAGCGATTCATACTTCACTCTGACTCCAGCTGACGCACCAGCTCCGCCTCGCAGTGTGCATGCACCAAGTAGACCCGATGTCGCCACCGCTCGTAAAGCGAGAGTGCATAATCCCCCGGCCTAAACGCTCTCTGACACTGCATGCAATGCGGTAAGAGCTGCTGAAATTCTGTCACACGCGTGATCGCTTCGACCTCCATCACGACCGGCATATCGTCTCCTCATTGTGAAAGGTACACCCGGAATTAAAAAACTGCCCGAGCGGGCAGCTTTCTTGAATACACAGAAACTCTGGCCGCTCGGTCAGTTCGAGCTGCCAATAATACATGACGACCAGGTGGTGAGGCGTTTGGACAATAACATTGCCTTCACTGTAGCGAATCCACCGAGAAAAAGAAAGCCACGCTACCATGCAGTAACGTGGCTTATGGCTTACCAACCAGCTATCTGTGCTGGCCGAAAGCCAAAGAGGGCTACCTTAGCCCGGCACGAGCTAGGCTGCAAGAGAGTCCGGGTAGGCAATCCGGCATGCGAATGCGCTAGTTGGAGTACCGAGGCCGCAAATACTAACGACGTTTGCTTACCGCCCCGTACCTGGGTATCGACTCGAATACTCCCTGAGATCACCAGTACCGCTGGCCGCTTCCAATGCTGAGGCACCAGCAGCGGAGGTTCATCGCTCGAGAGCTCCTGCAGCTCAATATGGTTGAAATCATCAGCCGACATGAGTCCAAGCAGCTGCTCGGGTCGATCCGCCAAGGCTTGTAAACGCAATGGCGAAACGGCTAGCGCCGTCACCTCGTGGACTGGACGTGCAGGAGCGGCAAATCGGCGCAGCTCTCCAGATTGTGCGAGATACCTTGCTTCAGACATACCTTCCCCTTTGCTTGCTAGTGAGGTGCGCTCCGGAATCAAAAACGACCGCCGGAGCGGTCAACTTTGCGAGGTTCGTGGTGCGTTAGCGCAAACCTGGCCGCTCGAGCCGTCGAGTGCCATAAAAGTAAACCCAGTTGGTTGCGTTGCGCTCTTGCATATTGAGCTGTATTATTCCAGGGATCATGTCAGAACGCAACACCTATCGGACAATTCTCGCGATCGAGTCGAGCTGTGATGAAACGGCCTGCGCAATTATTCGCAACGGACGCGAGGTTTTGTCGAACGTCATCGCCAGCCAAGCTGATCTCCACGCTCAGTTCGGTGGCGTCGTGCCAGAAGTCGCTGCCCGCAGCCACATCGAGGTAGTCATCCCGGTCATCGAGGAAGCCCTCACAGAAGCAAAGCTGAGCTGGAACGATATCGATGCCATTGCTGTCACACGCGGACCCGGGCTGATTGGCTCGCTCTTGATCGGCGTTCTCACTGCGCAGGTGATCGCTGCCGAAAAGCGCAAGCCTCTCGTCGGCGTCAATCACATCCTCGCACATGCTTATGCGAGCTTTTTGACTGATGGCGATCAGCCGAAGTTCCCAATGCTGGCCCTGATTGTTTCTGGTGGCGACTCGCGGCTCATGCTCTTCCATGAAGATCTGTCTTTCGAGCTCATCGGCCAGACGCGCGATGATGCGGCCGGTGAGGCGTTTGACAAGGTTGCGAAGCTCCTCGGCCTCCCCTATCCAGGCGGCCCGAATATCTCGAAAGCAGCTCAAACGGGTGATGATCAAGCCTACAACTTCCCCATCGCCAATCTGGGTGACAGCTACGATTTTAGCTTTTCAGGTCTCAAGACCGCCGTTTTGCGCCAAGTTCAGGCGATTGTTGGCGACAAGCCAGGCCTCGCAGACCTCCGCAAAACGTACCAGCTCCCCGCTGAGACCATTTCGAACATCGCTGCGTCATTTGAGCGCACTGTGGTCGAAACGCTCGTTACAAAGCTTCTACGCGCGTATAACGCCTATGCTCCAGCCAGCGTCGTGGTGGGTGGTGGCGTAAGTGCAAATAAAAGGCTACGCGAAGGAATTTTAACCGCTATTCCAGAAGCGCGCGTCGTTCTGCCGATCTTCTGCACAGATAACGCCGCTATGATTGGGGCTTTAGCGTATCAGATGGCGGAGGGGGGTTTTGGGGTGCTTGCACCTGAGCAGGTTGCTCAGGAGTCGGTACTGGTTGCGGATTCGAGTCTTGAGGCACTGTAGGATTCACCGCACCCTGTAACGAAGCAGAGGCCTCAGTCTCGAGAACGAGCACACGCTTCTGATAACGCATCATTGTTACCAGTGAGAAAATTGCAGCTATCAGGTAGCTGCCCGCTAAGAATGTAGTGTAAATGAGACTCAATATACTCTGTGAAGTTCCGACATATGCCCAATTGGCCACAACGATTCCTCCCACCAGTAGTGCGGCGACTGCCAGCCCGAGGATGCTCGAGGACACAAAGATCACATACTCAGGCTTTGCAAAAGGTTGATTATTTTCAGTTTTCTTCCAGGCTCGAACATAAAACACGATGACAAAAATCAAGGCTGCAGAAGGTACTATACCGATAACGAACAGTATAGCCATGAGTGAGAGTGGCAGGAAATTCAGACAAATAAATATGCCAATCACGACGGCTGCTCGATTGAGAATGCTGTTTTGTTGATTTTTAGCTTCATCCGCGGGATTCATGCAAAAAATCATAGCATAACTAGCATCTACTCCTGATATACGGTAGTCTGGAGGCTATGGAAAAAGCTTACGAGCCGCAAAAATATGAGCCAAAAATTCGGCAACTCTGGGAAGAGAGCGATAGCTATGCCCTCGGTTCGAATTCCCCTGCTGCTGATGCCGAGCCATTCACGATAATTATGCCGCCACCCAACGCGAATGGCTCGCTCCACGCCGGCCATCTGATGTACGTCGTCGAGGACATCATGACCCGCTATGCCCGTATGCAGGGCCGCCCCACTTTTTGGCAGCCCGGTACTGATCACGCTGGCATTGAGACGCAATTTGTCTATGAGAAAGAGCTGGCAAAACAGGGTAAGACCCGCCATGATCTCGGCCAGGAAAAGTTTTACGCAGACGTCTGGGACTTCGTTGAAAATCACAAAGGCACCATGATCTCCCAGATGAAGTCGATGGGCTTCTCGGCAGATTGGGATAAGCTCAAATACACCCTTGATCAAGATATCGTGGACGTCGTACTCGACACCTTTAAGCGTCTTCACGATGACGGTCATATCTATCGCGGCAATCGCATCGTCAACTGGGATCCGGTTACGCAATCGGCCTATGCCGATATCGAGCTCAAGTACGTAGAGCGCGAGGATGAAATCTATACACTTGATTACGGCGCGGTGCAGATAGCCACCACTCGACCGGAAACGATCTTCGCCGACACTGCAGTAGCGGTGAACCTTGATGATAAGCGCTTCGGCTCGCTCAAAAACACTATGGCAATCATTCCGCTCGTTGATCGCCCGATCCCCATTATCGCCGATGAACATGTGGATCCCAGCTTTGGTACAGGTGCACTCAAGGTAACGCCAGGTCATGATAAGAACGACTACGAGATCGGGCTGCGGCACAATCTGCCACAACTCACGGTTATCGATTTCGAAGGTCGTATGATCAATGTCCCTGAAAAATACGCCGGCATGACAGTCGACGAAGCGCGTGCCGCTGTCGTGGCCGATCTGGACGAAGCCGGCAAACTCGTAAAGCGCGAAAAGATCACCCACTCAGTCGCTATCCAAGATCGCTCAGGTGCCGTCATCGAACCACTCATCACCGAGCAATGGTTCATGCGCATGGATGACCTCAACCGTCCAGTTATCGAGGCGATCGAGAACGAAGACGTAAAGATCTACCCCAAGCGCTTTAAGAAAATTGCTCTCGAATGGCTCAAAAACGAACACGACTGGTGTATCTCCCGCCAGATCTGGTGGGGCATCCGCATCCCGGTCTATTACAAGACAAGCCATGACGCCGATAAAAAGCCGTACATCATTGCCAAGTCTGAAGATGAGGCGCGCGAATACTACGGTGCTGGCAACTACCGCGCCGAAACCGACACCTTTGACACCTGGTTCTCTTCTGGTCAGTGGCCCTA
>CAZDEK010000041.1:0-8035 GCA_964504625.1 uncultured Candidatus Saccharibacteria bacterium | reverse complement strand
TACTCAATGCCTAAAGTGCCAAAAGAACCCAAAGCGGCAAAAGCGCCTAAGCCAAACAAGCCGAGCGCGAAGCCCGATCAAGTCGTCGAACTCACGGCTACACTCCAGCGGCTGCAGGCCGACTTTGAAAATTACAAGAAGCGCGTCGCCGCCGAGCGTGGCGAACTCATGAATGCCGCCAAGCTGTCGGTTCTCACGGATCTACTGCCAGCTCTGGATAACTTCGACCGGGCCGCCACTCACTTGCCGGAACACTTGGCAAGTGATCCCTGGGCGCAAGGCATGAGCTACGTCGGTACGCAGCTTGAGCAGATACTTGATGAGATGGGGGTGAAGAAATTTATACCAAGAGCTGGTGATGCTTTCGATCACTACCAAATGGAGGCGCTCGAGCGAGTCGATTCTGATCATCCACCAGAGACGGTAGCCGAAACTTTGACGCCGGGCTACACCATAGACGACAAAGTTGTTCGACCCGCCAGCGTCAGAGTCAGTGCAGGACATGAAACGAGTACTAAAGAAGGAGAATAAGTATGAGCAAGATTATCGGAATAGACCTTGGAACTACCAACTCGGCGATGGCCGTCATGGAAGGCGGCGATCCGACCGTCATTACAAATATTGAGGGTGCGCGCACCACGCCATCGATCGTCGCGGTCAATAAGAACGGCGAACGTCTGGTCGGCCAAGTCGCTAAGCGCCAGGCTGTGATGAACCCTGATAACACGATTTTCTCAGTCAAGCGCCTCATCGGCCGCACAATCGACGATCCGGAAGTGAAGCGCGACATGGAGCTCATGCCCTATAAGATTGTGAAAGCTGACGGCCACGTCAAAGTCACGATGGGCGATCAGGATTACACACCGGAAGAAGTCTCAGCTATGATTCTCGCTAAGCTCAAGGCTGATGCTGAAAAATATCTTGGCCAACCAGTGACCGAAGCCGTGATCACCGTGCCGGCTTACTTCAACGACGCGCAGCGCCAGGCAACGAAAGATGCAGGCAAAATCGCCGGCCTCGAGGTGAAGCGCATTATCAACGAGCCGACAGCCGCCGCCCTCGCCTACGGTCTTGATAAGAAAGCTGAAGAGAAGATCGTCGTCTACGACCTGGGTGGCGGTACCTTCGACGTGTCGGTGCTCGAGCTCGGCGATGGCGTCTTTGAGGTAAAGTCGACCAATGGCGACACCCACCTCGGTGGTGATGATTTTGATAACGCGATCATCAACTGGCTCGTCGAAGAGTTCCAAAAAGATCAGGGAATCGACCTGAAGAAAGATAAGGCAGCTATGCAGCGTGTGAAGGAAGCAGCTGAGAAGGCGAAGATCGAGCTCTCGACTACCCAAGAGTCGGAGATCAACATTCCCTTCATCACAGCTGACGCTTCGGGTCCGAAGCATCTCAATCTCGCGCTCAATCGCGCCAAGCTCGAAGAGCTGGTCGGCGAGCTGGTGAAGAACACGATGAAGCCTTGCGAAGCGGCCCTCAAGGATGCTGGTCTCAAGAAAGAAGATATCAACGAGATCATCCTCGTCGGTGGCATGACCCGCATGCCGCTGGTGCAGAAAGAAGTTGAAGCTTTCTTTGGTAAGAAGCCGCTGCAGGGTGTGAACCCGGATGAAGTCGTCGCGATTGGTGCGGCTATCCAGGGCGGTGTACTTGGTGGTGACGTCAAGGACGTGCTCCTGCTGGACGTCACGCCGCTCTCACTCGGCATTGAGACGATGGGCTCCGTGATGACGAAGCTCATCGAGCGCAACACGACCATTCCGACGAGCAAGACGCAGGTCTTCTCGACCGCCAGCGACAACCAGCCAAGCGTGGAGATCGTCGTGCTGCAAGGTGAGCGCGAGATGGCGAGTGACAACAAGGTCCTCGGCCGCTTCATCCTCGATGGCATTCCACCGGCTCCGCGCGGCGTGCCACAGATCGAGGTGACCTACTCGATCGATGCTAACGGTATCGTCAGCGTGACTGCGAAGGACAAAGCGACGAATAAGGAGCAGCATATCACCATCCAGAACTCTTCGAATCTTTCGGAAGATGAGATCAAGAAGATGCAAGCTGATGCTGAAGCCCATGCCGACGAAGACAAGAAGAAGAAGGAAGCTGTTGAGGCGCGCAATCACGCTGATAGCATGATCTATACTGCTGAGAAAGCCCTCAAAGACGCTGGTGATAAAGTCGATGCCGACACGAAGAAAACCGTCGAAGAGGCTATCAAAGCTTTGAAGGATAAGCTCGGTGAGTCAGAGCCTGACACCGAAGAGCTCAAGAAGTTGACCCAAGATCTGTCCGACAAGCTCACCAAAGTCGGTGAAGCGATGTACAAGCAAGAAGAAGAAACAGCTCAAACTGGCGAGGCTGACAAGGGCGAGAAAAAGGCGGATGATAAGTCTGACGACGCTGAAGAAGGCGAGATCGTCGACGAGAAGAAATAACCTTTGAAATCTGTCATCTCACTCTCCATCGCTGTTATTTTGCTCCTTACGGCCGGGTACTTTGCGACCACGACCGTGAGCGAGCAGACTGGTCAGGCGTGTGCTAGCGGAGACGAGATCAATAGCTACCGCAACACCTGGACGGATGTGTATTTTATCTGGCAATGGTGGCCAAATCGGGATGAGGGGAAAGGCTTTATTGCCTGTGTCGGTCCGGCCACCTACTTGCGGTATCATCCTTGGGATGTGGCCGCCTTGGCACTTTCGGGTGCTGGCGTGGCTGGCTATATAGGCCTGAATGACAAGCCGAAAGGAAAGAAAAAAGCATGAAGACAATCTTTTTTATTGATGGCGAGAACTTCGTCTACCAACTGCGTGACAGTCTGGCGAAGGGTCGACTTATTAAATATCGTGACGAGCTCGTGCGCGTGGACATACGCAAGCTTTTTGAAAGCGTGCTGCAGGACCCGAGTGTGCGCACGGCTTCGATTCGCTACTATGCGGCGAAGGTACATATCATTGAGCGTACACCTGAGCTGAAGGAACGTACAGAGCGTTATGCGGCCGATGCCGACACGTGGCGCACGGCGCTCGAGAGCCAACAGGTAGAGTACGTGGAGGCGGGGCACTTGCTGGTACGCGATGGTAAACCTTGCGTCGAGTGTGGTCATCGTGAGCCCGTTCTAGTCGAGAAAGGTGTGGATGTCACGATCGCCACTGATCTCATCCGCGCATCGGGTGATAATGTTCGGCTAGTGCTCCTGAGCTCCGACGGTGATCTCATGCCGGCGGTGCAGGAGGCGAAACGGCGCGGCGCAGAACTGTATTACGTTGGTTTCCGTGGGGTGAGCAACGCGGCATTGGCGCGTGTTGCTACGAAGCGCTTTACGATCACGACGAAAATCGCTGGTAAGGTACTCGCGCCAGCACCAGCTAGTGTCGAATCGAAGCAGCTAGAGCCAGTGAGTCACAGTCGTGATTTGCCAAAGCAGGGGGGAAATAAGTCGACACCACCGAGCGTCTTCACTGGTGCTACTCTTTCGAGTATGCTGCCGACCCTCGGCGGACCCTTGAATGCGCCTGTGACAGAGGATACTGCGCAGCTCAAGTCTGCTAAACAGGCGAGCGTTACTAAGAAAGCTAAGACAACTTCCCGCACAACCACTCAGCCAGCAGCTCAGCGTCGATCACGCAAACCGAAGGAGGCGTCGAATGGCTGACAAGCGCGATTATTATGAGGTGCTGGGCGTGTCACGCGATGCCAGTGCGGATGACATCAAAAAAGCATTTCGCAAGGCAGCGGTGAAATATCATCCCGATCGAGAAGGTGGCGATGAGGCGAAGTTCAAAGAAGCCAGCGAGGCCTACGAGGTCTTGTCTGACACGCAAAAACGAGCAGCCTACGATCAATTTGGCCATGCGGCTGGAGCAGCAAATCCGGGTGGTGCGGGTGGCGGCAGCCCATTCGGCGATGCCGGTGGTTTTGACTTTAATGGCGTCCAATTCGACTTCTCTGGGGCCGGCGGCTTTGGCGATATATTCTCGGAAATATTCGGCGGCATGCGCAATCGACCGCGCGACATCCAAGTAGCTATCGCGATTGACTTTGATGACGCTGTGCATGGCACGACCCGTGAACTGAATCTGCGCGTCATGGATCGGACGACCGGTGAGCGCAAGAATGAAAACGTCAAGGTGAAAATCCCAGCCGGGATTGATAACGGCCAGTCAGTGCGCTTGGCCGGTCGTGGTGAGTATGGTGCGAATGGTCAGCGTGGCGATCTCTACGTTGAGGTACACGTGCGCGAGTCGCGCGACTTCGAACGGCATGGCGCAAACTTGCTCTCCCGCGCGACGCTTGACATGGTCGATGCGGCACTCGGTACAGAGATCGATATCGCCACTCTTGAAGGCGAGTTGACGATCAAGGTGCCGGCCGGTACTCAGCCAGGTAAAATCCTTAAGCTAACAGGCAAAGGCATGCCTATTCCCGGCACCAATCGCCATGGCGATCATTTAGTCGAGATTACCATCGAGGTCCCTCACAAACTCTCAAAGCAGCAGCGTGAAGCGCTTGAGCAATACAAACATGCTAAGAAAAAAGGTTTCTTCAAATAAAAGCCCCCACGATCGTGAGGGCTAGAAAATGTTAGGACAAATACTGGCGGCTTGTCGAGGCAGGAATTTGACCTGCTCCCCGTAGGTCAGGCGCACGATCAACATAGTGTCCTCGATGAGAAGCCTCATCAGGACAGTTGAGTACGCAGCCGGATCGGCAAATTGCGGATGAATTTCGAACCTAAATATGCCAGTATCGAAATGAGCATCACTGTAGAATGGCATATGAACGTATGCCTGACCAAAGCGCATGAATGCTGCCGCGTTGGCTTCCAAGGATGGATACAGATACGGCGCGCCAACCTGCCGGAACATGATCATCAGCTTATTGGCATCGACGACAACTTCATACAGGAAGCAAAGCTCAGGGAATACGTCTGCTCCTTCTTGGGGCTCTGAAGCATTCGAGTTCATGATGCCTCCAGACCTATCAAGCTACAACCGATCGAGGTGAATGCCTCCTCGATGGTCATACGAATCTCATCTGCGGAGTAGGTTTGGGCGTGCATGATGTCGATGCTGTAGCGGTGAAAGCGCAAGCACTCCACGCCATCGGCTTTCTCGAGGATTCTTGCGAGCTGGCTACGAGCAGTGCCGCAGCTTTCTTCAGCTTGTGCAAGAATGTCATCGAGTGGCTGACGAAAGACGATACTGACAATACCCTGGCCGTAGACACGATCGGTGGAGTACAGCAGCTTGAAGATGATGTCATCGCCGCTGCGGTGTTCGTGCGAGTGGTGGTGCTGCATCGGCATTATCCTTATTTCGAAGTACAAGTGTTCGAATTATAAAATCTCTCTAGGGTTGGGTCAAAGGTAAGAAGTTTCAAGCTCCCGAAGTGTATAATGATGAGCATATGCGTTTTGGCAACCTGAGCATTGATGCCAATCTCTACGTCTTCGCAATCGTCGGCGCCTTTTTCATCATGGCTTTTGTATTCGGTGAGGGGCGACTCAAGCGCATTGCGACGGCGCTCTTAGCTGGCTTCTTTGTGACTGAACAGGTAAGCGACTTAGCTCAGAGTAGCTTGCGTTCACAGAGCATTGATCCGGCTCTGCTGAGTCTCGGTATTCTCGCTATTGTGACAATTGGTTTGTCGCTTGGTAAGGCGCCGTCGGTAGGTGGTCGTTTTGGTTTGCGGAGCTTCATCCTCGCATTTTTGACTAGCGCCACGCTCATAGGCTACACGCAGTCGTATCTCACGCGAGCTGAATCGAGTGAGGTGCTTGAGAAGTCTTATCTGGTAGCAATGGCAGCCAATAATAAGCTATGGTTTCTTATCGCCATGACGGCTTGGCTGGTTATTATCACCGTTTGGAAACGCAAGGTGAAGGATGAT
This sequence comes from uncultured Candidatus Saccharibacteria bacterium, assembly GCA_964504625.1. Classification (GTDB taxonomy): domain Bacteria; phylum Patescibacteriota; class Saccharimonadia; order CAILAD01; genus CAZDEK01. The sequence continues at coordinate 2,137 of CAZDEK010000041.1, read as the reverse complement.
GATGAGAAAAAAGGCAAGAAGGGTAGGAAGAAAAAGTAGGCTTGTCCCTAGTAGATACTAGACAAATAGCCTAAAATATCGTACAATAAGTAAATATAGAGAGGTTGATCACCGGGTGGGTGATCATTTTTTATGCCGTAACAAGCGGCCTGTCAGGAGAACACTATGTCGCAACCACGTTGGCTCTATCGATATCGACGGGCGAAAATCCGCCTTATCACCCGACTCTTGGATCACTATGTCCGGCAGGTTCGTCGTACTCATGGACTCACGGTCATCGCTGTGACGGGCACTATTGGCAAGACTTCAGCCAAAATGGCTATCGCCGAGCTCTTAGCGACCAAGCATGTATTATGGGTCGAGCCAAAGAATCATAATTCGGATCGGGCTGTGCGACTCACCTTCTTCGGTCTTGAGTTTCCGAATCACAGTCGGTGGTTGCTACGCTGGGTACCTGTTTTGTGGCGCGTTCATCGTCGTTCGCAGAATTTTCCCTATCGTTATGTAGTACTTGAGCTGGCTGAAAGTCGACAGCGATCTTTGCAGCAGTTTGTTGCTGAACTACAGCCAGAAATTGGTGTTGTGACCGCTGTATCTCCTGTACATCTCAGTTACTTCTCGACCTATGATCGAGTGATTGAGGCGGTTTGGTCGTTAGCTACAGCTTGTCAAACGATCGTGTTCAATGCTGATTTTCGGGATTTAGTTTCCTATGCCGAAAGGACTGATGGACCGATTATGAGCTATGGTTTGCGATCAGGTGATGTGCGCATAAATGGTGTGCGTCGCACTAGCAAAGGCTTGCGGGCAGAGTTGCAAATGCCCAATGCAGACAGACAGGCGATTCAAACCCAGCTGGTGGCTCGGCAGTCGCTCTACAGCGTGGCAGCAGCAGCTGCGGTTGCGCATGTGCTCGGCTGGAATCCGCGAGAAATCGCCGCTTCGGCGAGTAACTTGCAGCCGGTGCCGGGTCGCATGCGGCCGATGAAGGGTATCAATAATGCCCTTTTACTTGATGACTGCTTTAATGCATCGCCCATGTCGATGCAGGCTGCCTTGGAGACACTTGCGAGCTATCCTGGTAAAAAAATCGCTGTTCTAGGCAGTATGAATGAGCTTGATCAGGAGACCCGAGCGGCGCATGCTCAGGTGGGTAGGCAGGTAGCTCAGGTGGCTGATGAGCTCATTGTGATTGGTGAAGCGGCTCGAAATTATCTTGCTCCAGCAGCGCGGCGGGCCGGCATGGCCTCTCGTCGTATCCATGCTTTTGATCGTGCTAATCAGTGCGGGGAAGTGTTGCGGTCTCTGATCACACCAAAGTCGACCGTGTTATTCAAGGGTTCACAAGGCAATGTGTATGTCGAGGAAGCCATGAAGTTTGTCCTAGCAGATCCATTGCAGGCTGACAGTGAACTTATTCGTCAACATGGATCATGGCGGCATCGCAAACGCGGTTTCTTCACGGAGTTAGGTCAACAGGAAACATCCGTATGAAGCCGTTAAGTGCTACACTGAAGAAGAGGTTGCCGATGTTGCACGACAAGATCGTTTTAGGGCGCAAGACACTCATTGATTTGATCGACTTTGAGATGTATGGCATTGTCGCGAAGGTCGATACTGGTGCCTACAAAAATGCCCTTCATTGTAGTAAGGTCGAGGTCGTTAGCGATGGCAAGCATAAGTACCTGTCATTTCACGTATTAGACGGTGAGCATCCACAATACAACAATAAGCTGATTACCGTGAAGAACTTTTCAAAGACGCGAGTCGTAAACTCTTTCGGACACTCGCAGACTCGCTATGTGGTCACGTCTCGGCTTCGCGTGCACGGCATCGATGATGTCTTCGAGGCGGAGTTTACTTTGGCCGATCGCAGTCAGCTGAAGGCACCCATCCTGCTCGGCCGCAAATTCCTCCGTCATCGCTTTCTCGTGGACGTTGCAAGTTAGCTCATGCTTGCCAAGCGCATCAGATTAGTATAAACAGGTACAGGTATGAAAATCGCAATCCTTTCAGCTGGACGTAATAATTACTCAACACAGCGACTCGTAAACGCCGCCAAAGAGCGTGAGCATCAGCCGATAGTTGTTGACTACACGAAGGCCTATATGGCGATCGAGAGTCGCAACCCATCGGT
>CAZDEK010000040.1:2285-8101 GCA_964504625.1 uncultured Candidatus Saccharibacteria bacterium | reverse complement strand
CAATACCGGTCAGCTTCCGCAACGCCTGACTCATGAGGCGCGCCTGCAAGCCCATGTGGGCATCCCCCATCTCACCTTCGATCTCAGCTCGTGGCACCAATGCAGCCACAGAGTCAACAATCACTATATCGACTGCGCCAGAACGGACCAATGTTTCCGTAATTTCGAGTGCCTGCTCGCCAGTATCTGGCTGCGAGATCAGTAGATCATTCAGTCTCACCCCAATCTTTGCGGCATATTCCGGATCGAGTGCGTGCTCAGCATCTACAAAAGCCGCCAAGCCCCCTCGTTTTTGCACTTCAGCGACGGCATGTAATGCCAACGTCGTCTTACCACTCGACTCAGGTCCATATATCTCTACAATGCGCCCTTTTGGAATGCCGCCACCCAAAGCAAGATCAAGCGACAAGCTGCCGGTTGGAATCGTCTCAACTTGAGCCCGCATACCCTCGCCGAGCTTCATGATCGAGCCGGTACCAAACTGACGCTCGATCTGCTCAACTGCCAACTCTACCGCTTTCAAGCGAGCCGCTTTCTCACTAGCTGATGCCTTATCCGCCTGCGTGTTTTTCGGATCTTTCACCTGTACTCCTTCACTAGCCTTATTCTTCGTTGTAGATGGCATTATCTGACTCCTCCTATCTTAGCCAATGTCTGTACAGAATAATACCGAACATATACCATACACGTCAAGAAGATTATTACTGATTATCTTCACCATACAGGCCGAAAAACTATACCGATTAGTAAGTAATCACACAGAAAAGGCCCGCTCTTTCGAGCGGACCTGCTAGCTAGCTACCCCGGAGAGCTTCAGCCACTTGGCTGAGCCTTTCCTGGTAGAAGCCCAGGCGATGGAAATGAAGCATGTCATCGGGCGACTGTCGGTGTCGCATCAACTCCTCCAGCACGATCCGATTGAACAGTCGCTTCACAACTTCATCCTTATCTTCCTCGGTAATTGCCGCGATAGCCGCAACAGCATAGCTCTGCTCGGATGTCAGCTGAGCAGAACGTCTGTGCGCAACGTCGGACTGACGGCGTGTGTGCAACCACTCACCAAGGCTCTGAGACAGCTCGTAAGACAACGTGCCGCAGATGGGAGTCTGTGGGTTGAAATTGATCACCAAGTCCGGCACAAACCGTCCTTCTTCGACCGGAGTCATACCAGGCTTCGGGTCATTGGGTGGCATGAAGAGCCGCACCTCAGTCACTCCGAACTTACCGCAGTAGTTCTTGATCTCCTGACCGAGCGCCTCTTGCGCCTCCATCTTGTGCTGGGTCACTGATGAGTTCTTAAGCTTGAAGCGTTCATTCAGCTCATCTGGGGTGAGCCGGCTCAATGTATCGATCAGACCATCGACACACTCTCGAATCGCGATAAGGTCCACCTTGCCCCACTTTCTACTGGTTCTAGGCCTCAAGCAGAGTAGCATTTTCTGTCAGAGCAAGTCAACACGTGCTAGCGATAATTCGTGAAGCTAATAGGGAAATCAAGCTCAGCTGCTCGCAAAGTCTGCATCACCGCCTGCAATTCATCCCTACTAGCACTCACCACCCGTACTGCATCACCTTGAATATTTGGCTTGGCTTTCGGGTGCTTGTCTCTGATGATTTGCGCGATGTGCTTAGCTTTCGTCTGATCAAGTCCCTGCACGAGAGGTAATGTCCAGCGCCACTCCAGACCACTCTCGACGGGCGCCTGACTTTTGTCAAGAAACTTTAAATTCAGCCCCCGCTTAATAAACTTCGACTCGACAACATCAGCAATAGCACGCACCTTCAGTTCCGAATTGGCCTTCAGATGCAGCATGTGCTTATCGCGATCATACTCAATCGCCGCACCCGTACCCTGAAAATCGTAGCGCGTGCGCAACTCCCGCTCAACCTGATCAATAGCATTAATCATATCAACAAGCTCAAACTCGCTCACCACATCAAATGAAGAATCTTTCGCCATACATACTCCCCTTTCTTATAGCTTGGTATCTTTAGTAATCGTAATATCACGCCGGGCCTGATTCGCTGCACCCAAAATACCCATGTCTTTATTTTGCACAACATCATTTGTCACAACCAGCTGAGTCGCACCAGCATTACTCGTCGTAACCACAATCTGATCGGTCGCGGAGAAGGTCTGACTTGTCCCCGCGAGCACCGTGCCGCGAAAAACTTCCTTACCATCGGCTGTAACAAGTAATGAAGCTGCTGATCCAGTCACATTCGCGACGACTTTTACTCCAACACTCGTCGGAGGGCTAAACGACGGGCTTGCACTAGATGATGGACTCGGCGTTGCTAGCTTAGCTGTAATAACATAGGTCTGCGTCACACTCTTGCCTAATCGATTTTTAGCCGTCAGTTTCACTTCATTGCGACCATCAATCAGTGCAATCCGCTCACGAAAGGTGCCGTCTGGAGCAACTAGCACCGGCGAATCATTAATGAAGAGGTCGGCACCATTATCGACCCTACCGGAAACATAGCCAAAATTCGTCGATACACTGCGCGGCTCATCAGCGCTAATAGTGAGTCGCGGTGGTGCTGAGAGCACTATCACTTGCCAAATAATATAGCCAACAACCAAGGCCACAATCGCAATAACCGACAAGAGTGCAAAGCTTTTTGGCGTAATCACGACTCGAGCTGACTTAATCGGCTTTACACCCAGCTTTACATCATTACCGCGCCGGCTCTGACGCTTCATCTCGCGTTGTCCGGCCCGTTCTTGCTCATAAAGCTTTACTATTGGCTTGGTTTCAAGACCAAGATAATCAGCATAATTCTTCACGTAGCCTTTCGTATATACATCATCCTTCAGCTGATCGTACTCACCACCCTCCAACGCCTCAATATAATGCGAGCGAATGCGTGTTGCTTGTTCAGCTTCCGATATTGAGATATCTAAACTCTCACGGCGGCGCCTGAGAATCGAGCCGAGAGTTTGGGGTTTACGGACGCGAGAGCTTTCATTCATCATCGCTCACTTCCGCCCCCGCTTGATAGTCTCCACCCGCCGATGAACCACCGTCGAGTGAGCTAATGAGAACCGCTCGTGGCTTCGCACCATCAGCCGGACCGATCACACCATTCTCTTCCAGAATATCCATGAGCCGCGCCGCCCGAGCATAGCCAACCTTGAAGCGACGCTGTAAAAGACTGGCTGATGCTTTACCTGTCTGCACGACAAAGGCTACAACTTCATCGTAGAGATCATCATCACCCGAACCACCGTCACCGGACACCACACCGCGCGCCCCAATCTTCACAGTCTGTGCTAATACCTCTTCGTTATACTGTGGCTCACGCTCATCGCGCAGGAATTTCGTGACAGCCGCGACTTCTTCCCCGGTAATAAGTACACCTTGCGCCCGCTTGGGCTTCATAAATTCTGGCGAACTAAAGAGCATATCACCCTTACCTAAGAGCTTCTCGGCACCCGCCTGATCAATAATCGTACGACTATCAATCTGGCTCGCAGTCGTCAGTGCTATACGTGCCGGCAAGTTCGCCTTAATGAGGCCAGTCACCACGCCGACACTTGGACGCTGCGTGGCTAGCACCAGATGAATGCCAACGGCACGCGCCATTTGGGCAATGCGGACAATGAGTGTCTCAACATCTTTACCGGCTACCACCATGAGATCGGCAAACTCATCAAGCACAATCACGATGTATGGCATACCATCCACGCCCTTCTGCTGGTTATACTCACCAATGTCGCGCTTGCCATGGTCAGCGAGCAAGTTGAGTCGACGATCCATTTCGGTCACAGCCCACTTCATAGCACTAATCGCCTTCTCGTGATCGGTGATTACGGGTGTCAGCAAGTGCGGGATGTCATTGTAGGGCGTGAGCTCAACGCGCTTTGGGTCAACAAGGATAAGGCGCAACTGCGCCGGTGAGTTCCTATATAAGAAGGAAGTCAGCATCGTGTTGATCATCACCGACTTACCGGCCTTGGTGGCGCCGGCGACCAAAAGATGAGGCATGCTGGCAAGATCAGCTGACAAAATCTCACCCGACACATCACGACCCAGCACGAACTCCAGGCGGCTTGGCTTCGAGCGCATTTCCTTACTTTCTAAGATGTCGCGCAGGCGCACTTGCGCACTCTTCTCATTCGGCACCTCGATACCCACCAGATCCGTACCGGCAATCGGAGCTTCAATCCGAATATGTGGCGCCTTAAGGGCCAAAGCGAGGTTACGATCAAGGCCAGTAATTTTATTCAGCTTCACCCCGCTCGATGGCTTCAGGGTATATTGCGCGACCGTCGGGCCGACATTCACGCCCACCATCGATACCTCAATGCCGAAGTCCTTGAGGGTGTTTTGGATCAATGTCGCCTTCTCTTTTTCGTTACCCGCGTCCGCCTTCGTTGACATGCCCTTCAAGAGATCTAGCGGCGGATACTTCCAATCTTTATCCAGCTGAGCCGTCATAGCAGCCTTGGGCTCTGGTTTCTTCGATTCCTCATCTCCCCCAATCGTACCCTTAAACGGCAGCTTGTTCGTCACAGAAAATCCAGGTTGCTTAACCTCGAGCGCGGGTTGCTGATCATCGCCCTTATCACGACCGAGCAGCTTGCGCCACAGCTCGGCCAGGCGCACGTTAGTCGCAATTATCACCACTACTAGCTCAAGGAGCACCAAGAGGAAAATCGCCAAACCCTGTGTGAGCAATGGATTGATCATCATCCAGATGCCGTAACCAATAAAACCACCCTGGTTTGGCAGACTCGACAGTTCGGTCCCCTGACCCGCAATAGCAAACTGGAGTATCCCCGCGAGTAAGATAAAGAAAGCTATTAATCCGATGTAATTGTTAGCTTTGAGTTCATACTTCTTCGGCTGAAACAATACGAAGCTCAGAAGTAAGAGAGCTAGCGGCAAAGGGTACACGGCATAGCCGATCAGTTGCTTTAAGCCATTCAACACCGCCATGCCGAGATTACCGGCTAAGCCGAAAAAGGCCACCACAAGCAATACTGAAAAGCCGATCAAAAAAATCGCGGCAATATCCTGCTTGGCAGCCTTCGAGATGAGGGTTTTCTTTTCAACGTCCTCTGTGCGCTTGCGCGATTTGGCTCGCGCGGTACGTGCACTAGGGCGTTTTTTCTTTGTCGCCATATCCTACTATTATGCCTCGGTTGGTTGCATTATTCCAGAAGGAAAAACGAGAGTCTCGTGCATTTCTCACCCTCTCGCTAGACACTAGTATAGCACAGTTCGACAATAAAATAAAGACTTGTCAAACATAAGCCCTGAAACACTAGCGCTCGGGCAATTCTATGTAGCCGGCCGCGTCATTGATAGCGATACCACCAAATGCTGGGTTCTTGCCATACTCCTCTTCGATCCACTTCGCCTCTTGAGAAAACTCCGTGAGCGTCTTGCCATAGAAGGTAATTTTCTGCGGCTCGACATCAGTTACTTCCTGCCCAATGATCACTTTCACATTTGAGGCCTTATACTGTCCGTATTGCATCTCCAGTCGTGACAGCGCAATCGAACCATCATTGCCACGCGCGGCATTTCGATATGCCATAACCACGATATTGCTGTGAAGTAGACTGTTCAAACGATCCATGAGGTGATAGATAGTCGGGCCGCGTTTATCCTGCCAAGTAACCGAAGGAATGTTCTTATTCTGATTATCAAACCAATACGGGACTGCAAAGCCGATATCCATTTTGCTAGCTTCCTGCGATGTCTTCATCTCAGCCTGCAATCGGCTCGCCAGTGTATCAACTGTATCCAGGAGCTCGGTGAGCACTACCTCTTTCTCAGGATCAGTCGACTGAGGGAACCCGG
>CAZDEK010000040.1:0-2275 GCA_964504625.1 uncultured Candidatus Saccharibacteria bacterium | reverse complement strand
TAAGACTCGATATCGTACTGTATACCTGAGAATGGCTGATCGGGGTGTTCTCTGTTATAGCGAAAAACAAACTCCATTAAAGCCATCGGATATTTGCGGGCATCCGGCTTGCTCCAGCTCACATCTCCACCGCTAGCGCTTACAGAAATGCCGCGAGCTCGCATAGCTTTGATGTAGCGCTCATAGCTCGAGCTCAGTTCGGCTCGCTTCGCATCATTCAAATTCGGATCTGATGCTGGACTAATATCAAGAAATACTCGATTAATCTGATGCTGCCGCAAATATGACGAGCGATCATTCAATGCAGCTTGATTCAAGCCCTGCGGATTACTCCATTCCCATACGGCATTTACTTTATCACCGGGTAAAAATTCTTTTACCGGGATCTTTGCAAACGCGTTATGCCAGAGAAAGGTTAAGGCAATACCGAACACCAGTGTCAGCATCATGCCAATGCGTATTCCCCATCGTCCGGGTCGATGCCAAGCCTGTTTCATCATAGGCGCATCTGCCTACCTATGGCGTCTTCAACCATCTTAGCGGGATAACTTTTTGCATATTCATTCATAACCACTGTCGTGGTCTGCAGTTTTGGAATCATAGCCTGCTCGATCTTTTCTTGTTCTTCGGCGCTCAGGATTACATTCGGATTCATCGCCATATATTTAGCGACTATCTTGCGAGCCAGCGAGGTCGGTTTATCAGTTTGCGTCACCGAAATTACGATCATAGGCTGTGGCTGCTCAGCCGCTGAAGCCACATTGGTGCCAATCTTTGGCTGCTCATCATAATCAAGCGACGAGGTATCGAATGAATCAAGGCGGTTATTATGCAACTTACTCAAGAGATTTAAGTCACTCCCTAAATGCTGTGCGGCCGTTGCCCAAAGCACTACATTTAAGATTGCGATGACCATAAACTCCCAAGCCAAGCGACGATTCGGCACATGACGATGGAAGCGCTTGCGGAAGTACAGAAACTTTACTTTGAACCAATAGAAGTTCGAGACAAACCGGAATACTGTGAGAAGAATCGAATACAACGGGAAGAGCAGCACAACGTATAACTTATCCTTGCGCCCCGTCTTGAACCAAACGAGCAGTGTCAAGAAGAGATAGAAGCCATAGGTAGTCACGATATGGATAGGTCGGGTGAGGAGAACCCAGAAGAAAAGCAAGCGTAGTGGATCTGTGAGGTAGAGGTAAATACCATAGGCTTTCTCAGCTTTAAGGAGAAAGTGATGGCGCGGATCAAGCAGTAGCTTTGTATTGAGAATGAGTAGTTCAGGCACTGATAAATTCCAGCTAAACGAGCGCTGTTTGGCGAGCGCTTTGAGCGTATCTGGTGCGTGAGTTTTCACCGTTGAACTCGTGAATGTCACACCTTTCCCTTTCCCCTCTAGGTGTGCAAGAATCGTGCGCTGCTCGTCTTCCCCACCGAATTGACCACTATGCCGCGTTGATTGCCAGACGAGATCTGACGTGTGGAAGAGCCCTATCGCTCCCGACACATTCCCAATTGCCCCTACGCTTGATCTCAAATTTTTGCTCAACACCATGCTCTTGCGATATTCAAATCGCTGAAACGCATTCACGAAGGTATCAGTCGCGATCGGCATAACATTGAAGGCAACGGCCGTGTAGCCCTCATCAAGCAAACTCGTCGGAATAAACGTATCGCCGATCAGTGTGTCATCATCCAATATCAGAGTATAGGGAGTAGTTATCCGCCTGACTGCCGCGTTAATACTCAGCGCTTTATTCACATTGCGCGGATTTACAAACACTCGCACTCCCAAAGACCGAGCCACTTCAGCAGTGGTGTCCGTTGACGCATCCGAAACGACAATAATCTGAGAAGTCGGTACATGCTTCTTCGCCTGACGTATAGTCTCAGCAATTACATCCGCGCCGTTATAACTAATAATAAGCACTGTTAGCTTGTGCGGATTAAAACGCAAGCGTCGACCGACCACCCCCTTCGGCGATCGAATCACATGCAAGATGATGACCAGCCCGTCGGTCAAGAACGACATAATGAGGAAGACATAAAAGAAAGTATCGACACTAATGACCGATGTCAGGATATAGAACGTGACGATAATAAATAGTAGCAACGACAAAATGATTGCCGATGATGCTACTCCTGTCACCCATGTAAATGCACGTTTGATACAAACCCCCAAACCCTTATGTCATTCCCACAAAAACAGAGGGAGCTTTACGCTCTCTCTATTCCTTTACTTTCAGATTACGGACTAACCTGGAAAGCGTCT
>CAZDEK010000039.1:0-8142 GCA_964504625.1 uncultured Candidatus Saccharibacteria bacterium | reverse complement strand
CTTCTAAAGCATGCTCCTGGCAATCACAACACACGCCTGAGCCCTCTGTGTTGCAAATAACACAACGGCTCGGAACCAGTAATCTGGCTAATAATTTCAACAAACTTGCACTCTCCTGAAGAACGCCAGTATAATACGAGTCAAATAAGGGTGGAGTAAAGGATAAGGAGTTTATCTATGGCGCGTAAGCACAATCCAGACGAAGAGATTTTGCAGGACGAATTCCTCGACGACACCTCCAACACCTCGGATGAGTGGATGGGGGAAGAAGAGTTCGAGGGTCAGCTCGCAGTTGACGTGTATCAGACTAAGGACAGCGTAGTCGTAAAGGCCCCGATCGCTGGTGTACGCTCGGAAGACATCGACATCGCTATCTCCGAAGACGTCATGACCATTCGTGGTGACCGCAAAGAAGAAACGACGATCGAGAAAGAGCACTACTACGTCCAGGAGTGCTTCTGGGGATCTTTCTCGCGCTCGATCATCCTACCGACCTCAACCATCGCCGAAAAGGCTCAGGCCACTCTCAAGGACGGTGTACTGACCGTCACGGTGCCAAAGGTTGTCCAGGAAGACAAGGTTAAAAAGATCAAGGTTAAGCCAGTCGGCTAAGCCAAAGATCGATCATTACAAAACACCCTCTCGCGAGGGTGTTTTTAGGTACGCTTTACTGAGCGCCGCATGGCAAGAATCAACAGGCCGACCCCTACCACGATCAGGCTGACCAGAGAAAGATACCAATAGAGGCTGGGCGAGCAGCTGAGCCCAGCACCCATCATGGCGCAATCATACGGCTCAGGACTCACGCCGCAGCCGCTTGGTGCGACAACGACACACGCCCGCATAACTGGCAATGAGTACGCCCAATACAAAGCCGCGGCAGCCGCCACGAAGTACGCCACTAGAAGCAAGATTCTTCGCATCATTTTTGTGGGTACCTCTGAATTAAGTCGGTCGCACGCCGCTGAAGATTTTGCACAGCCAACCGTGAGTCCAGCCCGGAGTAGATGCTTTCGATCGCAGCATAAAAGTAGCCATTCATCTCTTTGTCATTACCGCGATAAAAGGTTTGCGCCGTCTCGGTTTGCCTTACAAAAACCCCCAGATCTTTGTTCGCAACCTGATCAGTCACTGAATCTTTGCGGCTCGTCGGACGTAGTGTCGCCAGATTGTACTTTTTCTGCTCATCCTTCGTCGCGGCAAACCGCAGAAAGTCCCAGGCGATCTCCGAGTTCTCCGAGTTCTTATTCACCATCTCGACCCAATACTGTGCAAAGTTAATCGGTTTCACATCCTTGATCTGCGGCAATGCTGCAAAATCCATACTGACATTCGGGTTAAACTGCCGAACTTCAGCCGCCTTAAAGGGGTAATTGATCATCATGGCCGTACGGCCCTCCGCGAAAGCCCGCACCGAGTAGCCGAATTCTTTGGGGTAGGCGTAATTTTGCAAATTAGCCCTTGCGAAGCTGGTGTAGAAGTCCAGGGCCTTGGCTCCAGCTGGATACCCAGCCTTATCCGCTTCAGCAAACAGAGCCTTAGTCGGTGGACTATCAGTCAGCTGGGCACCATTCTGCAGCATGAGGATAGATTCGATGTCGACTGCCTGATGAATGATCTCGCCATCAGCCCAACCTAGTGCCGCCCCAGCCCGTGTGATCTGACTGCCGTTTTTCTGAGTAAGTTTGCGACTGGCTTCTACGAAGTCATCCCAGGTCTTTGGCACCGATACGCCGGCCGCCTTGAGCATATCTGGATTGTAATACAAGCCAAGTGTCGACGCCCCAAGTGCCACACCGTAAATCTTGCCATTACGCAGCTGCTGGGCAGTAACGACGTTCGCAAACACATCCTTATAGACCTTCTCGGTATAGACAGTGTCAGGCGCAGTCGCCGCGTACTGCTCATACCGCGGCGTCCAGTCATTCAGCACCGAATACATATCTGGAAGATTACCAGTCTGGGCGGCCTGCGTGAGTGTGGAATCGTAACTCCCATAGTCGATATCTCGCACCTCGATCGTGACATTCGGATGCAGCTTGCGAAAGTCATCGATGATCGGCTGGAGAGTATCTTTTTCATTCCAGGTGCGCCAATATGTCAGCTTCACAGGCTTCTTGTCATCATAGACGACTCGACTCTCGCTATCAGCTGGAGCTAATATCTGACTGACACCTCCTTTATCTGGCTTGGTGTTTGGCGGCTTCATCGCTAGATAGATGAAAAACGCAGCCAACGCTAGTATGCCCGCGGAGAGAGCCAGGAGTCCGATTTTCTTCAGCATAAGCTCTATTGTAGCAAACTAAAAACGACGCCCATCTGGACGCCGTTCCGGCATTCTCGATCTTTACCCTCTTAGCTAAACTGCGTGACCACAAAGTTCACAATAGCGTAAGCGAGGAGGGCAACCACGATACCGATGACGGCATAGAGGATGGTGTCCTTCGCCGCCTGAGTGTTCTTAGGGTCACCACCAGAAGTGACGTAACGAATGCCGCCGACAATCATCACGATCACTGCTGCAACCCCCACAATGAAGAGGAGGAGATTCACGGTGCGGGTTATTCCTGCCTGAAGGGTAATGCCACCAGGTCCGCAATTCACACCAGCATTCAAGCCGCCAGAAGGATCTCCGCAGGCTGCTAAGGCACGGGCTGGCAGCGAGGCCACGCCAGCACCGAGAGCCATAGCGACAATGCTGAGGCGGGTGATCTGTGTCTGAATGCGGCTCATGTGAACTGCCTTACTACAAATTCCACTATGGCGTAGGCGAGAACAGCTACTACGATACCGATGACGGCGTAGAGGATGCTGTTTTTCGCGGCCGTCACGCTTTGGGGGTTGCCACCAGATGTGATGTAGCGAATACCGGCGATAATGAGAGCTATCACCGCGGTCACGCCAACTATAAAGAGAAGGGTATTGACCGTCGTCTGAATGGCCTGCGGCAACGTCAAGCCAGGATTTCCAGGCATACAATCAAGGCCGCCGAAGATACCAAAGGTGGGATCACAGGCGGCCTGAGCGCGAGCTATGCCAAAGCCAGTATAGAGAGAGATGGCGGGTGCAAAGCGAAGGATTTTCTTCATGAAATGAGGCCTTTCGGAGTACAGGCTAAGCGCTGAACTGACCGAGAATGAATTGCACGATAGCGTAAGCGAGGAGGGCAACGACGATACCGATGACGGCGTAGAGGATGGTGTCCTTCGCCGCGTTCACGTTCTGGCTGTTACCGCCTGAAAAGATGTAGCGGAAGCCCCCGACGATCAGCATGATCACCGCGACCACACCAATGGCGAAGAGGAGGGTGTTGGTGATCGTGCGAATCTGAGCGACCAAATCTGACTGCTGGCCTTGGCCTTGGGCCGCACTGGCGCCTTCTTGTACTCCAGCGACTTCGGCAAAAGCCCGGCCACTCAGCGCTGTAGCAACAACGGCATTCCCGGCCAATACGAGCGAGCCTTTCTTTAAGAGCTCTTTTGCATTACTCATGTGATTCCTTCTCCTTTTTTGATAGATGATTGCCAAGCGACACAACATGCAAACAGCACATTTGAGCGCTACTAGCCATTATTCTACTGCAGGCTAAGCGCAATCAGCAAGCTCCGAGTGAAAATAGTTACGCTTTTTAGATTAGCGAAACTGGGTTTGGATAAATGTCACCAGAGTGCCAGCAAGAAGTGCGATGACAAGACCTATGACTGAGTAGAGAATAATATCTTTTGCAGCCTTCGTCCGAGCTGGATCGCCCGAAGAGGTGATATAGAAGAGGCCCGAGACTACGACCATGATAATGGACGCTGCACCCACGACCCAAAGGAAGAAGGTGATACCACTAGTTACTATGGCCGGCGCACTTGGCTGCTGGGCGATCGGAAGAATGACGTCGACAATAGAACGCGCCAACAGTACCACCACAAATCCTACCGCCGTATAGAGCAGAGACTGAAATGCTGTTTTTACCTTATCGGGACGACCAGTAGAGGTGATGTACATGAATCCTGCGTAAATAACCATGACGACCGCAGCTACACCTATCACCCAAAGGGCGAAAGTAAACAGATTATTGATCACATACGAAATCCCATCTGGTCCGGATGGGATGGGGTTAGGGAATGCGGATGGCACAGCTACAGCAGCAAGTATTTTAATCATTTCATCTTCCTGTTAATGCAATCGATACCAAATTCAAAATTACCGTGGTGCCGGCAAGAACCCCCAGCCCAACCACCGCATAAGTAATCACTCTTCGAGCTGACTGAATACGTTGCGGGTTACCTGCAGAAGTTAGCATAATAAACCCTCCGTAGATGATCATCGCAACCGTGAGTACTCCTCCAATATATTGAATATATCGCCAGATTGCAGCAATGATATCAAGAATTGTTGTCTGACTAAAACTACCTAGCTCTACTCCCAAGAAGGAAGTGCTGGTAATTCCGATTAGACTCATTATCAGCCGGCCAAGGACAAGCAGGCTCAAGCTAGAAATAGCCAGAGTAAGTCGTCTCTTGCCAGCTTTAAGCGCCTCTGGTGATGCCCCGGCAGTAAGAATTTGCACGCCCGCTAAGCCAATCATTACCGCGAGTAAAACTGTGCCTACCTGCATCAACCAATTCGCAACTACTTCGACCAGTACTTCAATTGCATTTCGGTTAGGATTATTCGTTTGCCCACATAACCAACGAATAAACCCGCCTTGGCTAATTATTTTGTTGTCAGCCGTTAGTTGGTCGCAGCGACCTGCCACCTTATTTTTTACATTAAGACAGTCAGTACCTGGAGCCTGCGGGCCTGCTGGGCCACCAGGACAACCGGCCGGGATGGCGGTGTCAACTGTCGTTGGGGTGGAGGGAGCACTTTTTTGACCGGGGATATTACTAGGACAGTTACCTGGAACAGTTGGGTCACATGTTATCCCTGGGGGTGCAGGAGTGGCTGCTTCTGACTGTCGTACAAATGCAGCTGATAAAACCAGTGAGGAAAGTACGATGGACCAGAAAATTAATATAAATGAAATTTTGTACCTTGCTCGGATGCCAGGATTCATGTATCTCATTATACCTGCTTAGAATATTTTTTTCTTGTGCTTAGACGATCCGGCCGTATCTTCAAAAAATATATTTAGTCTATTTGTTATAATTTCAGTATAAATATGAAATTCCGGGTTGCATTATTTCGCACCGCGCGCAAGGGGCTGCTTCTAGCTACCCTTATTTTTCTCTTTAGTGCACTGACATTGTTTGTTGCACGGCCAGCACATGCAGCTATACCCAATTTGTGGAAAGACCCATTAAATGGTACTTGCGGCTGGGAGAATTATGCTGAAATCAAATGTGCCCCATCACCTGTAAGTTCTAATATTCGTTATTTCTTTTGGGCTGAGGGCAGTTTAACGGCAGGCCATCCCGTATTTCGCACGGAGACTGACAACCCAAATGCAGTCAGTGATTTTGGCTATCTACACTTAATGAATGGCACCTATGAGGTTTCTTACATTACAACGGAGCCAAATATTAAGGATAGCCAGGGGGGCTATCAGCAGAATATAGGCGGTTATGACATTATTGCTGAAAAGAAAACCGACATGAAACCTGATCCTGCAAAGGGCTGCGGTATCTTTTACCTAGCGGCAGACTGTATTGATATCGCTAGCGGTAACAAAACAACACTGAATGCAGCTCAATTAACGCAATTACAAACCGATATTAATAAAACAGCTGATGCTTATGCTGCACAGAAACAGTCAGAAGAGAACTGCACAGAAGATGCAGGTAGTTTAGGTTTTGTACTTTGCCCCTTACTTAAGGGAATTCAAAGCTCGGTTCAAAAACTTATAGGCGCAGATGGCAGCGGTAAAGGATTTCTAGTTGAACTACTTACAATTTCACCCTTAAACGCGGATGCTAGCAATGACTTATACAGAGCCTGGCAGGCAATTCGAGACGTTGCCTTGGGCCTGTATGTTATTGTCTTTATTCTAATAATTTTTGGAAATGGCCTAGGCTTTGATCCTTATGCAATTAAGCGGGCTCTTCCGCGGCTAGCTGTGGCCGTTCTGCTAACATGGGCATCATTCTTCATCATGCAGACACTTGTTGATCTTTCAAACTTAGTTGGCAATGCATTACCTGCCTTCCTGGCATCTATCAGTAATAAGGCCGATATTGCAAGTTTTAACTTCGACCTAAATTTTGCCTTAGCAGGGTTATCAGTAATTCTTTTAATTGTTCTTGCATTTGTCGCCCTAGGCGCACTTCTTATCGGAATAGCGGGGCTGCTTGCACGCAGCATTATTATTTATGCACTAGTTCTTCTTGCACCTTTAGCATTCGCGGCCTGGGTACTTCCAAATACTGAAAGTCTTTTTAAGAAATGGTGGAGCAATTTAGTGCGGGTACTCATGATGTTTCCAATCGTTACTGGAATGCTAGCACTTGCGTTATTTTTCTCAAAAACTGTCGACCAGACTGGATCAAGCGCATTAAAGCTAGCTGCAGTAGCGGCACCATTAATTGCGATCATTATGATTCCCAAAACCTTCAAATGGGGTGGAGACCTCTTTGCGGCCGCTGCTGGTTATTTGGCTGGGCGAGCAACAGCTGGTAAGGACTGGGGTAAGAAGACCGCAGGGGAGTCAGCGAAGAGTGGTCGCGTAGGTCAAGCACTTAATAAAATGGCGGAAAATCCCGTACTTGGAAGAGTCCCTGGAATCGGCGGAGTGACCCAGCGTCAGAGATATGCAACCATTGCACGTCGACAGGCTGCATTTGATAAAAAGATGTCTGAAGGCTTGGATAAGGTCAGTGATGGCAACTTAAAAAACCTTTGGGCAACCCAGTCCTATCTTGATCCTGAAACTGGTCAGCGCAAGGCCAAGAATACCCCTTATGCGCGTGCGGTTGAAAGAGAGATGAACTCTCGCAGAGGTAAGAAGATGGCAGATTTTGCATCGGCCTACAGGGATGGTAGATATGCTGACGCAGGAAGGGCTGCTAAAGGCTTACGCGAGCTCGATGCCTTCATGGGCGTTGATCCAAGTACGACTCAATCTAGACTAGACAATATGGCAGACCGCATCAATCAAAGCATAGGCTCTGTGCCCAGCGCGACCGATGTTGATATGGCTATGGGTGCTGAACTAAATAGTGATGGAACTGTGAAATATGAAAATGGACAACCTGTATATAAAGAAGCAGATAGCCCAAAGGGTGGTAGACGTGTGAATGCAAGGACAGTAGGAAGGGCTGTAGGTAGCGCCCGAAGCAGAATGGGTCAGGGCGGATATATAGACTTTAGTAGAGGAGAGGAGTCATCGGCTAGCCCAACGAATCCCACTACACCCCCTCCTTATAACGGGCCTACACCCTCGCCTCAACCTGCTTCAAAAAATATTACCCCGCCACCCTACACTGGACCTGCACCGCAATGGCAGCCGGCACCGCCTACACAGCCAACCAGCAGTAACATACCACCAAGTGGTCCTGTGCCAGCAGGAGATGGCGGCACCGTTATCAATAACGTAACAAACAACGTTACCAATAATGTCCAGCAAAATCGCTCCATGAATGCAAATGTAGCCTCCAACCCAACTGTGATGGCACCGGTCGTGAGTGATGCGAGCCGACAAATCGGCATGCTCCGGGCACGCGGAAGCAGCTCGCCGGGTCTAGCAACTATTGAGACGAAGCTCAATGATCTCGCACAAATGATTCAACGTGGTGCAGTTTCACAGACTCAGCTCCGTAATACCATTCGAGAAATGCGCCAAGAAGCCGACAATCTCCCGGACCACGAAAAGGGTAGTGCTCATGACGTCATTAGTAACCTTGAACACCAGACCGGTCAGAACGACACCAATACCGGGATGTAGTAAGCTAGAGCTGTAATGGCGCAGTATAAAGTCCCCCAAAACGTCGAGAGTGAAGACAAGCTCGTCGGGCCGCTGACGATGAAGCAATTCATCTACGCGGTCATTGGCGTGGGCTGGGGCTTTCTCATCTGGCGACTCTTCTCAGCTGGTGGTACAGTGGGCTACCTCTTGATGCTAGTCTTCATCCTGCCGATCTCCGGCTTCATGTTCCTGCTCGCCTTCGGCCGACGCGAGGAGCAGAGCTTCGAAAACTACTTGATCGCGCTCAT
>CAZDEK010000038.1:0-8173 GCA_964504625.1 uncultured Candidatus Saccharibacteria bacterium | reverse complement strand
TAACGCAGCAACTAGCAGCCTATCAGCACTCGCTGGCCACGCCTGGTGAATCACATGCACTGCTCATGACTGCAGCAAACTACAATGCTACTAAGTCCTCACAGGCTATTCGCAAGACGAGTAACGTAGAGCTGTCGGTATCAGATGATGGTACGCAACTTTTACAGATTGAAATCTCTCGTCAGCATACGCGTGATTATGAGGGTGCTTATGTGGATCCGAGAACTGGCCTGAGTGGCTGGCTAATTGGTGATGATGTGAGCTGGATCAGCCTGTATTTACCAAGCGGAACGCGACTGATTAAGGGAGACGGATTTGATATGAGTAATGAGGGGGGTGTGCGTCTCGGAAAGAGCGTGGCGACTCGGCCAAAAACTACCTCCACAATACAGGTAACAGTACAATTACCCGAAAAAGTAGTCCTTTCTGATAACCTGCAGCTTCAGCAGATTCTCTTATCACAGTTTGGTTGGTGGGGCCAGGATTACCGAGTAACACTACGGGCTCCAGAGGGCTATCGAGTAGTGAATGCCCAAGGCGGTGAGGTGCTCGCTGATGGTCGTAGTGTACGCTATACTGGATATCAGATTAATGACAAGGTATTTGAGAGTGTCTTCACGAAACGTGGCAGCTAAAGAATTGCACCCTGTAATCGCGATGCGCGGCTTAGCGAAACGCTATGACGACGAAGCAGGCGTATTAGATGCCCTTTATAATGTAAATATTACTATATTAGATGGTGAGTCGGTGGTGATTATGGGTCCTTCGGGCTCAGGAAAGTCCACCCTTATGAACATACTGGGCTTATTGGATAGGGCAACAACTGGCGAATATCAGCTCGACGGTGTCGATAGTACTGTTTTGTCAGATAAGGAGTTAGCACGTTTGCGTCGCGATAAAATAGGCTTTATCTTCCAGCAATTTAATCTGTTGCCTCGTTTTTCAGTGTTGCAAAATGTTGAACTCCCGATGATCTATCAGGGGGTAAAGCGAGCAGAGCGGAGAAAGCGAGCCATAGCTGCTCTAAAAGAAGTCGGTCTGGTTGATAAGCTGAAAAACAAGCCTCAGCAATTATCGGGTGGCCAGGTGCAGAGGGCGGCGATTGCGCGGGCTCTTGTCAATAAGCCTTCACTCATATTGGCCGATGAGCCGACTGGAAATCTTGATACCAAAACAAGCAAAGAGATACTTCAGGTGCTCAGGGACCTCAATCGCGAAAAGGGTGTGACTTTAGTGATTGTGACCCATAATCCGGAAATCGCAGACTATGCTGATAGGGTTATTCATGTTGTTGATGGAAAAATCACAACAGAAAAAATAGGAAGACGCGCATGATGATTCTTGAAAATATTCGAAATGCTGGGCGTAGTATAGCTGCCGCTAAATTACGTTCATTTTTGACAATGCTCGGAGTGATTATTGGCGTAGCGGCAGTGGCTCTTATGATAGGAATTGGTGATGGCGTGAAACAATCTGTAACTTCGCAGATTACAAATCTAGGCACGAACCTGCTAACCGTAGTATCGGGTACGATTGGTACCCAGTCTGGTAGCAACAGGCCTACCGGCGGCTTTAATCCTGGAGCCTTGGGTACCTCAACGCTGACTACGAGTGATGTCGAAAAAGTTAGAGAAATATCTGGTATCAATGCCGTTGCCGCGGTGAACATTATCTCAGCCAGTGTTTCGGTGGCTGGTCAGGTTAGTCCTTCGAGTTTTGTCATTAGCACTACGCCGAATTATTTCTCGATCCGTAAAGATATCACGATCGATATTGGGCGATCCTTTTCTGATGAAGAGGAAACGTCAGCCGCCGCGGTGGTAGTCATTGGGCCAAACATACGAGAAGCGTTGTTTACTAGTCGCGACCCACTTGGAGCAACTATCAATGTTCGCGGCCAAGCATATACTGTGATCGGAGTTGTGAGAAAAAGTGATCAAGCAGGGGCGAGCTTTGGCGCGAGTTTTGACGATGCAGTGTATATTCCGTTCTCCAGCGGCAATAGTCTCAGTAAATCAAATGGCCAAGTCTATCGCATAATTGCAGAAGTAGCTGATAGCAATAATGTCGAGGCGACGAAGTCGGAAATTGAAAGTGTCGTGCAGGCCAATCATAATGGGCAGAAAGACTTCTCGGTACTCTCTCAGAAGGACTTATTAACGACTTTCTCATCGATACTTGATATCTTGACGAGTTTTATCGTGGCGATAGCCTCAATTTCTCTGGTGGTTGGTGGAATAGGTATTATGAATATCATGCTTGTATCGGTGACAGAGCGCACCCGTGAAATTGGTATCCGTAAGGCTATCGGTGCCACCTTTGGCAATATCCTTGGCCAGTTCATCAGTGAGGCGATTATTTTGAGCCTTATTGGTGGGTTGCTTGGTCTTGCGGCCGCCTATGGATTTGGCATTGTGGTTGAACGAGTTGCGAAGATAACACCGGTATTCAAGCCTGGGACTATCTTCTTGGCTCTCGGTGTGAGCGCTGCGGTTGGAATCATCTTTGGAGTAGCTCCGGCCATCAAGGCAGCGCGCAAGCGTCCGATCCAAGCTCTCAAATCGGTCTAACAGAAAACCCTGCCGGTTCAGCAGGGTTTTCTGTTAATTGCAGTGGTAGTTACTTGACCTTAGCGACGACTGCTTTGAAGGCGGCTGGTTGGCGCACAGCCAGCTCGGCTAGGGTTTTACGATCGAGCTTGATCTCGGCCTTTGAGAGGCCTGACATAAGCTGCGAGTAGGTAGTACCATTCTCACGAGCAGCGGCATTGATGCGTGCAATCCACAGTGAACGAAAATCTCGTTTTTTAACCCGGCGATCACGATAAGAATAACTGAGCGCCTTTAGGACGGCTTCATGGGCCTTACGGTATGAAGCACGCCGAGTGTGCCCCATGCCTTTCGTCATTTTTAGGATTTTCTTATGCCGACGACGGGCAGTAACAGAACGTTTGACACGCATTATTTAACTCCTAGCATGCGCTTTACAGCTCGTGTATTAGTTGGATCGACAGCGTGCTCTTGGGTATATGCCCGTTTGCGAGCGCTGGATTTACCAATCAACTTATGTGCTCGGCTGGCTTTACGACGAAGCAAAGCCCCCTTAGAGGTGACTTTGAATCGCTTTGCAGCAGTCTTGCTGGTCTTAACTTTTGGCATCTTTCTTCCTCGCTACTACCGTCGACATTTCGCGTCCGCTCATTGTGATTGGCTGCTCAATGACCGTTTCATCGGCGAGCTGCTCACAAAATCGCTCTAAGACACCTCTTCCTAGATCGGGGTGGGTAATTTCGCGACCTCGAAAACGGAGATTGATGCGAACTTTATGCCCGTGGTCTAGGAATTTTCGAGCCGCCTTCAGCTTGACCTCGATATCATGCTTATCGGTTTTGAGCCCGAGACGAACTTGCTTAATGTCGACTTGTTTTTGGTTGCGTCGGCTTTTTTGCAGGTGTTTATCCTGCTCGTAACGATACTTACCCCAGTCGATGACGCGGACAACGGGAGGAGAGGCTTGTGGCGCAACCTCTACCAGATCGAGCGAGGCGTCTTCGGCGTGTCGACGAGCTTCTGTCAACGACACGATTCCAACCTGCTCAGACTGGGCGCCAATCAACCGTACGGGGTCAGCCGTAATTTGTTGATTGATGCGGATGCGTTTATTAATACCTGATGTTCTCCTGATCGTTTAGTGCAGTCATCATACCACCTTATAGGAGGAAAATCAATATTGTAAGATGTCGTTTTTTGGGACGATCATTCGTAGGCTAGTAGTGGCTGGTTTGATGATAATTGGCGAAGTCACTTCTGATGGCTGTAGCGGAGTTTGATAACGATTCTCTGACTCAATTTTGATCTTATGAACAGGCAGCCGAAAGATCTCCTCCGAGGGTTGTCTATTTGAAGCTTGGCCGAGGTCTCCAAGGAGGCTTTCCGATGCTTGGCTACTAACACCGAGTCTGGAGCCGGTAATGAGGAGAAAGGGCTGATTCCGACTGAGGGCGCCTGTTTCAGCTTGTACTAACAGCATGTCTAATGGGCCCTTGAGCTGGATCTCTGAGCCTTGAGCCGTTTGAACTGAGACTGTCGCATGATGACTTTCCGGGTTTGCTCGATGCAGCTGGAGTTTAGCGGTAAACCAAATATTGTGATTACAGACGTATAGGGGGAGTTCTTGAATCTTTCGAGCGGCAATAACCGCCAGTTCATTCTTGAGCGAATTTTCAAGATACGATGGGAACCTGTTGAGGCCAGGTAGATTACGTGGTGGGGTAATATGTCCAAAGACTGGTATGTCGCGTACTTGTCTGTGTGCTAGTTCGCAGCTCTGGGAAATGACGGATTCTAGCCATTCGGCCGAGCCGCAGATGACAAAAGTATCTGCATTTTGCGCAAAACCCGCAGTAACTTGATCGATAACATTCTTCTCATGAGGAATGAGAATATCAAGGCGCAACTTATGGCCCAGTTTAGTGAGGACACTTTCTATCTGCTCGGTAGGCCAATTGAGTTTTGGCTCGATTACCAACAGTTTTTTCATATCGGTGTGTCCTCAGATGTTCGATGAAATTGTTTGAGTCGCGCATCGACTTCGGCGCCACTCTCGATAGAGATTTTCGCGGTTCGATAGTAGCCCTTAATCTTTGCAGATTTTTTAACAACAATACTATCAATGCCATTGATCTCACCGTCGGCTACTCCAAGAATCGTCACAGTACGTGCAGTCAGATCACCTTGAAATCGTGCATTCTCCATCAGCTCACAGAAGCCCTGTGTAACTATCTTGCCTGTAAACTGCCCATCAATAATGATGTCGTCATGCTCTTTCAGAGACCCGCTGACTTCGACCAGACTTGAAAAATACATACCGGCCGCTTGCCGATAGTCGTATGGCAATTTTTTATTCAGCATCTGTGTGGCGCGGATTCTGCTTAAGGGCCTTGGTG
Source organism: uncultured Candidatus Saccharibacteria bacterium (assembly GCA_964504625.1). Taxonomy (GTDB): domain Bacteria; phylum Patescibacteriota; class Saccharimonadia; order CAILAD01; genus CAZDEK01. Next base: position 3,228 of record CAZDEK010000038.1, on the reverse strand, counting down.
AGGGCGGCTGCCTCTTCATCGGATAAATTATGTGAACTCGTGGCGTGGCGGATTTGTTTGGCATATACTCTAGTGCCGGTTCTCGCATGAATACTCGAAAGGATATACCCATCACCCTGGCTATCAATCACAGCGAGGCAAAAACTTTGATCGCCGCCCGTGTCATTAAATGGATTAAAGCGCACGAAGCCTAGGCGTGTACCGGCATGCTCGGCGAGTGTTGTTGTCAGGGCTAGGTCACGATTGAGCTGTTTGATAGCTTGATTGTGCTGTCGGATGGTATTTGCAAATTCATTCAAGGCGCGCATTACAGGCTGTGGCTGACTATCCTTAAAAAAGGTTCCAAAGTTACGCTCTACATGATAGAGCCTCCACGTCAACCAAGATGTTGCTGCAATCAATACTATGACTGCGATGAGCAGAATTGTTACCACCGTACTCCTTTTGTTACAGACATTATATCTGGGGAGCTGAAAACTTGGCAAGCAGATGTGTGAGCCGTAGAATGATCATATAGAAGGGGATTGTTATGGCAATCAAACGAAAGCGCCATCTGAAATATCAGGCGAAAAAGGGCCGCACGACGGTAAGCCTTGTTGAGCAGGAAGTTACAGAGAAGGGGAGTCAATCCATTCAGGTTGATACGAAAGGATCACAGCAAATTTATGATGCAAAAAATACTTCAAAAAAATTAGATGAAAAGCAGTCAATAACTCGTTTGCCGCAAACAGAAGTCGCATTTGTTCGGCGAGAGTTAGTCTATTTGCTTTTTGTGGCTATGGTGCTATTAGCGCTTTATGTAGTGATATGGTTCGTATTCCGTTACACCAGGGTGGATGAGGCCTTGTATTCATTTATTCGACTAAAATCTTAGAGGTAACGCTAGTCTGGGGCGTTGCTGGTCGATAGTAGAGTGCCTCACTGAGATGCTGCAATTGAATGTGTTCTGATTCAGCAAGGTCGGCAATCGTCCGAGCTACGCGCAGGATGCGAGTCAGGCCTCTCTGTGAAATATCACCCCTACTAAGCTGAGATTCAATGAATCGGCGCGCCTCATCGGTGAGTCTACAAATCGACGCTATGTGATGTGGTTCGATGCGGCTGTTTGTTGTGTATCCCAGCTTGTTGAGGCGAATCTCTTGTACTCGACGCGCTTCCGCGACACGCTGGCGAATGACATCTGAGGATTCAGGGGTCTTGTTGGTATAGGGACTTTGTTGGGTTGGCTCTTGGATCGTGAGGAAGAGGTCAACACGATCAAGTAATGGGCCAGATAAGCGGTGGATATATCGTTGGGCTTGTCCAGGTGAGCATTTACAACTCAAATGTGGTGATCCGAAAAAACCACATGGGCAGGGGTTCATAGCGGCAACCAGGAGAAAATCAGCGGGATAGGTACTGCTGCGTTGTGCTCTAGCTATGGTGATCTCGCTACTTTCTAGGGGTTGCCGTAGGGCTTCAAGTACTTGGCGAGAGAATTCGGGTAGTTCATCAAGGAAAAGCACGCCACGATGGGCGAGAGTGATTTCTCCTGGACGAACTTGCTGACCCCCACCCACCATTGCAACGTAGCTGGACGTGTGATGGGGTGCTCGAAACGGACGTTGGGTATCTGGCTGCGCCTGGCCTGTGGCAAGGCTTTGCAAATAGATCGTTTCTTAATATTCATTACGATTTAGGCTTGGTAGGATAGTCGGCAGTGCTTGAGCGAGCATGGTTTTCCCGCAACCAGGGGGGCCGACAAGTAATACGTTGTGGTTGCCTGCCGCCGCAATCTCCATTAGCCGTTTTGCTACCGTAAGACCTCGAATGTCTTTGAAGTCATAATTGCGAGTTGATGGCGGGCGCCACGATGCAGGAGTGTATTGCTCCAGTGAATTCTCATAGACGAGCCAGTCGTAGACCGCGCGTAGTGATTTGGCACGTAATACTTCAATGCCATCTGGTATATAGGCTAGGGCAGGGTGTGCGTTATCGACAATAATCCGCCGAAATCCTGCTTGCTTTGCGCTCAGGATAGTCGCATAGACATCATGCGCAGGGCGTAGGCTTCCATCAAGGGCTAGTTCGGCTGCGAAGCAGACATCAGCTGGTAATTCGGTAATCTGACGTGTCGCTGCTAGTATACCCAGGGCGATGGCGAGCTCGAAGCCAGTGCCGTGCTTTGCCAGGTCTGCAGGTGCGAGATTAATGACGGTTTTGCGGGGTGGAAATTCCAGACTTGAGTTGCGGATGGCACTTCGTATGCGTTCGCGTGATTCTTCTACGCTCTTGGTTGCGAGGCCTACAATGGCAATGCCAGGCAATCCGGCCGAAACGTCCGTTTCAATTGCAATAACCTCTGGTCGTCCATGAGGATGACTCAGTGAATACGTCCGAGCTAGCATGCTCCCTCCTGTTATGCGAACAGAATACCGAACATATTACCAGTATGCAAGCAAGAGAGTTTTTAATTTTGGCGTCGATACCACTCGGCGGCGGCTTCTGACGGGATAGTGTTAATGATGAGCCCAGTAGATACTTCTAGGCCTCCCCAAGGCGAGACGACATTTCTCCCTCGTAGCTTGACCGTTAAGCGCTGATGAGGACTGATGCCTTGATCAATACTGAGATTGTAGTTAATCAAGTAATCATTAAGGCGGCCTGTGAGCTGCTTGAGAATCTCAGCGAGTGAACTCATTTCTGATTCATGTAGGCCAGGTAAGTCTATCACTCTTCGCTTCGGTAGTACCCAGGCTTCCATTTGCCAGAGAGGGGCATAGGGTGCGAAGCATAGCCAATCAGTGGTTTCGGCGATGAGGCGGACTTTGGTTGACTGTTCAAAGTGCAGGATGTCATCAAATGGGTCCCGTCCACGCTCCTTGAAATAACGCTCGATTGTAGCTGCTTCATCCCGCAGGCGAGGCGGCGCGAAGGGTAGGGCGAAGATCTGACTATGGGCATGCGCCAGCGATGCGCCGGCCTCATAGCCATCATTGCGAAAAATAGCTATGTATTCGATATGCTCAAGCGTGCGCAAATTCTCTGTTCGCTCTTGATATGCCATGAGAACGCGCACAATCTGCTTGGGCGAAAGTTCGCCAAAGGCAGTATTGGAGAGTGGTGTATCAATGACGATTTCTTGCTTTCCGTAGGCTTCCTCATTTTCAAGGGTAAGAGCGGGAAATTTATTTTCGACTACCTTAACCGACCAGCCGCCATTTTCATCGGGGATCGTCATAATCTCGG
>CAZDEK010000037.1:0-8593 GCA_964504625.1 uncultured Candidatus Saccharibacteria bacterium | reverse complement strand
GTCGACTTCGATAGTCCAGTATTCCTCTGCCTTGAAGGCTTGAATCTCTTTTTCACGGTCAGTAATAAACTTGAGCGCTACGCTCTGGACGCGTCCTGCCGACAGGCCATACCGGACCTTTTTCCAAAGGACTGGAGACAGTGAGTAGCCAACGAGTCGATCAAGCACTCGACGAGCCTGCTGAGCATCGACCAGTGCCTGATTGATATCGCGCGGGTGCGCCACGGCTTCTTCAAGTGCTGATTTGGTGATTTCCGGGAATGTTATCCGTTTCACTTCTTGATTTGGTTTGACCTCAAGGATGTTGGCCAAATGCCAAGCGATCGCCTCACCTTCGCGGTCAAGATCGGTTGCAAGATAGATAATATCAGCGTCGGCGATGGCTTTTTTCAGGGTCTTGATTTTTGTAGCGCTACCCCTTGGTACCATGTACTGCGGCTCAAAGTCATGCTCAATATCAATACCGAGCTTTGATTTAGGTAAATCACGGACATGACCGTAGCTGGCCACAACTTTATAGCCGCGACCGAGATATGATTCGATAGTTTTGCCCTTTGCGGGGCTTTCGACAATGAGGACTGATTTCTTCATATATAAGGAGTTTTGAGGGCGCTTGGATGCGTAGCGATACTACAGGCAAGCTCGCCGATTGTAGCCACTGCTATAGCTGCTTGTCAAACATTCCACCTATTACGCTAGTGCCCACTGAGAGCCAGCTAAGGCACGTATTCGGCCGTTGAGTTCGAGAAGATTGAGTTCTGACAGCAGTACAGGCACGGGCACATCAAACATGGCAGACAGGTCTTCAGTGGTGAGGCTACCCTGCTTTAGGGCGACCACAAGTGCTTGTTGGAATGGTGTTGCTTCCGGGCTTGGTTTGGCGACTGGAATCGGTAGGTTGAGAGCGATGAGTACATCGGCAGCGGATGTTACTGGTATAGCCCCAGCCTTCAAGAGATTATTCGGTCCTGCGGATCGAGGTGAGGTAATAGGTCCCGGGACTGCCATAACGAGCCGATTTTCATCGAGCCCTAGTTGCGCAGTAATGAGTGATCCTGAGCGAGCATCTGCTTCGGGAACAAGGATGGCCTGACTGAGTCCTGCGATAATACGATTACGAGCTGGAAAATGATGTTTGCGAGGAGGTGTATGAGCCGGATATTCACTTATCACCGCCCCGCCACATTTGACAATATCTTGAGCGAGAGAACGGTGACTTGCTGGATAGAGATTGTCCAGGCTTGAACCTAACACGGCGATCGTGGTGCCACCAGCATCAAGCGTGGCGCGATGTGCGATGGCGTCAATTCCGTAGGCTAACCCGCTGACAATGGTAAGTCCGGCGAGCGCGAGATCTTTGGTGATGCGATACGTGATATCTTCGCCATACGCAGTCGGCTTTCGACTGCCGACGACTGCTATCATCGGGCTGTTGGAAAGCTGGCCAACTACATAGAGCGTTTGCGGAGCATCATGGCTGTCACGCAAGATGCTTGGATAATACTTGTCATTGAGACTAATAGCTTGCATAGTTATTATGCTTATCAAATCTGATTAATAAAAATAAGTCATAGCATAACTGAGTAGAATACTATTGACATAATATGTTTATAGTGATAAGATACATGCCGTACCTGAAACACTCTGTACTTCCCCTTGGAAGTGAGCGTTCTGCTATTGCGGGGCCATATCCTAAAACTCACCCTCCTTTAGGTTCAACCGCATTAGCAGACCGCTCCCTTTCATAGCCACGGCCGTATAGAATATTGGTGACGGCTGTAAAATCCTTTAAGGTGGTATGGAAGGGGTAAATGAAAAGTCCACATTGGTTTCGACTGGTGTGGTCTTTTCATTTATCAGATTATCAAAAAAGCGAACAAAAAGCGAGCATGAGCGAAATATTGAGGACTCTCAACGATATCGTTGGACGAGTTCGTTGACCGCTAGCTCAATGAGATCGGGTAGCTTCTGTCGCTCACTGGCATCGAAACGGTCCAGGACAAAGTCAGCCAGCTGCCTGTGATGCATAAGTTCATTCTTAATACCGAAGCGTAGTCGGATAAAATCATGACCATACTCTTTCGCAATAGATCTGAGGCCATTATGATGAGCACCGGTACGCATACGTTTCGTCCAGCGAAGACTCCCAAATGGTAGATCTCGATCGTCATAGCTGATGCAAACATTGTCACCAGTGAGGCTATAGTAGTGGGCAATGGCTCGTACTGCACGGCCCGAATCATTCATATACGTTGTGGGCTTTGCGAGAAGGATTCCACCCGGCAATTCGGCGATTTCCGCATTCCAGGCTGGATGTTCTCGCCAGTTGGCATCGTAGCGGTGCGCAAGTTCGTCGAGAATTGCGAAACCAATATTATGACGAGTGCCATCATAGCGACTACCTGGATTGCCAAGCCCAACAATGAGAGTGCGCATTATGCCTGTGCGGTGTCTTTCTCGTTATCCTTCGTCTGATACTTACTCTTAAAGATAAGCCGAACTGGCACCCCGCGCAAATCAAAGGCCTCGCGCAACCGATTTTCAAGATAGCGACGGTAGCTGAAATGAATGGCTTCTGGGTGGCTACCAAACATTGTAATCTCGAGTGGCAGCTGGTTGGTTTGGGTGGCATAGTTGAGCTTTGGCCGGAAGCGCTCACTACTGGCCGGCGGTCGGGCAGTTACTGCAGCCGACAGGACTTTATTGACCTCGCGCGTTGGTAATGGCTGGCGAATTCGCTCATACACAGCGTGTATCTGAGCCATCAGCTCCTCAAGGTGTTGGCCGGTATTGGCCGAGATCAGCACATATGGTGCCCACCAGACAAATTCAAATTCTCTATTGAGACGCCGGTCGAGACGCACCTGATTACGCTCCTCCCCATCGAGCTGATCAGCCTTATTGATCGCTAAGATCAAGCCTTTACCAGCATCTCTCACTATGCCGGCTATACGCTGATCCATCGCTGTAGCTGCTTCAGTCGCATCGAGCACGAGTACACAAATATCTGCAGCGCCGATGACTTGACGGGTGCGCGTTAAGGAGAAGTATTCGATGCCGGTTCCAATCCTCCCAGGACGACGCAGGCCTGCTGTGTCAGTGATCTCAATGCGCTGACCTTTGTCGATAATCGTTGCTGAAACCGGATCACGGGTAGTGCCCGCCTCAGCACTAACAATGGCTGTTGTCTGCTGAGCGAAGGCATTCAGCAGGCTTGACTTGCCGACGTTGGGTCGACCAAGCAATGCAACGTGTATAGCCGGAACTTTTTGAAGTGTGTCAGAGGTGATTGGCAGTAGCTTGAGTAACTCATCTTGGAGCTCGGCGATACCTGTGGCATGATGCGCTGATACAGCAATGGCGTGCTCGAACCCAAGTGCTCGAAAATGTTGCAAGCTGTCATGCTTACGATCAGCCTGATTGTAGACCAGGATAACTGGTTTATGTGACTGTCGCACGATACGGGCTAGCCGTCGCTCTGCTTCGGTGACGGTTGGCATCGTGATGTCGACGACGAAGACGACAGCGTCGGCAGCTACCAGGGCTGCCTGGAGTTGGTGCTGCGCTTCGGTGGCGATGCCAGTCTCAGGAGAGCTCGTAAAACCAGGAGTATCTTGTACCTCAAGAGCGCGATCATGCCACCGAGCCTGGTGTACAGTGGTGTCGCGCGTGGTGTGGCTTTCATTGTGGACGATTACTGCCCGACTGCCGATGAGACGATTGAGCAAACTCGATTTGCCGACATTGGGAATGCCGACCAGGGCCACGCGAGGTAATGCATCTGATTTCATGATTGCTTAGTAATAATTTAATCCAAACGTCAAGTCTAGCATACTTCGCGTCTCAGGAAAACGGTTCTGCGAGCCGAGCATGACCGTCAAGACCTTGCGTCCAGATCGTTCACTCAGGGTGATGAGGCACTCCCCGGCAGCGCCGGTTGTACCAGTTTTGACACCAATGACACCACTCTGGCCGAGGAGTTTATTGGTACTGACAAGCTTATAGGACCGGCCTTGTTGAGTGATGATGGTAGCTTGATTTTGCCGGACTGTTTGGGCAATCAGGGGGCTTTCGAGGACATAGTGGGTTAGTCGAGCCAGATCTCGAGCTGTACTCACATGGCCATCAGCATCGAGTCCAGAAGGATTTTTATAGGTCGTATTTGTCATCCCAAGCTCTCTAGCTGTGCGGTTCATCGTATCGACAAAGGCTGATTCTGAGCCCGCATGGAATACTGCAAGACTGACTGCGGCATCGTTAGCTGATGGGATGAGTAGGGCTTGCAAGAGCTGGCCGACACTGACTTGATCTCCAGGACGAAGGCCGAGCACAACACTATCCCCTGCCTGGACACTGGTAACTGATGGTGGGATGGTAACCATCTCATCAGACTTATGGTTACGGGCAATGATGTAGGCCGTCATGAGCTTTGTCAGGCTCGCCATTGCGCGAATTTGATCAGCATTTTGGCTGTAGATTTCGTGATTGGTATTTGCATCTAGTATGAGGATCGCTGCTGCAGTCGTGGTGATGGCAGGTGTCTTACCAGTAATGATGACTGGTGCCGTTGGTGGTTGTAACGACGGCGCTTGCGACGTGGCTGCACCCAGCTGTCCCAAGCTAAAGACAATGGCTATACCACCTATGAGCCAACTGGTTATGCTGTCCATGATTGCTCCTCTCGCCACTTGCCGATCGGCAGCTCGCCTAAGCTGTAATCGCCGTGACTTAATCGCCGCAAGCGAATTACCTCATAACCGATGGCTTTCAGCGTACGGCGAATCTGATGCTTGCGCCCGGTATGCAGTCCGACACGTATTGTTTGCGCATCTAACAGGCTTGCAGTATCAAATTGACTCAAACCGTCATCAAGTTCTACCCCATCTAGTAGGCACTGTAGGGCTGTTGTCGAAATGGGATGATCGAGAGTAACTTCATAGCAGCGACTAACTCGATGACTAGGATGCGTGAGGCGGTAGGTCAGCTCACCGTCACTGGCGAGGAGAACCAGTCCCTCACTGTCTTTATCGAGCCGTCCGATAATCGAGAATCGATGATACTGTTCCGGTAGTAGCTCGAAGATCGTTGGGCTCTCACCTTGATGACGATGTGAGCAGACATAGCCACGTGGTTTATTGAGTGCGATTATCACACTTGAAGATAGCGGTGCAAGTTCCAGTGGTTGGCCATCGATAGCGATACGCATCGCATCAGTTACTTGCATTCCAGGCTGAGCCACTGAACCATCTACATCCACGCGTCCTGAGGTGATCAACTCATCGGCCTTACGTCGAGCGGGCGCTGCGCCAGCCAGAACGAGCCATTTATTCAGTCGCATTGGTACCTCGAGGCTTGTTAGGCAGTTCGATGCGACCGGCTAGTCCCAGATGACGCCAAGCCAGACTGGTCAGGTCATAGCTAGGTCCAGAAGGCGTTTTACGCTGCGTGACCAGATCTCGACTCAGCAGTGCTCGCAGCGAGCTATCGCTGGCGATGCCACGAATCTCATCAATTGTCTGCTTTGAAACCGGACCATCATAGGCAATGATTGCGAGCACCTCGAGGCTTGACTGAGACAACTGAGGGGCTGTGTGTTGATTTGCATGCGCAGTCAGGGTGCGCCATTTTGGGGCAACCGCTAGCTCAAGCCCCTGGCTACTCGTGATAAGGATGACTCCCCGGCCCTCCAGCCGTTTCTGTAATTTTTGAATCGCAATGTCAAGCTCCTGCTCGTTGAGGGTTAAGGTCTGTTGAATATTACGTCGACTCAGAGGTGCAGACTGTATAAACAGAAGCGCTTCGAGCGCTGCTGGCATATCTGTACTAGGTGGCTTGGACATATACCCTCCCCTCCTCTTGCCAGAGTTGAATGCGGGTTTGGCGTGCTAGCTCAAGCAGAGCGAGCAGCGTAAGTGCCAAACTTCGTCGATCAGAATCGCGAAACACATCACGCAACATCAAGCGTACACCACTACGTTTCAGGAGAAGCTCCATGGTGCGGCTAATATCGCTGCGCCGAATCAAGACCCGATGCTGTAGAGGAATGGCTTGGTGGCGTGTAGAATGGTGAGCTGATCGGTATGCGCTGCGCAAGTTGTTGACCGTGAGGTTGGCTGGTGGATTATCATGGCTACTGTGGATCACTGGGCGTGTCGTTAGGGCTGATCGGAGTCGTTGGGCTAGCCCACGGGCAAGTTCGCGGTAGGAGCGATAGCGCTCAAGCTCTCGTGTAAGATCCTCGAGACCACCCTCTTCGATTTCGTAGCGTTGGCCTAATGCCTGGGCTTTATAAAAAATGAGTCGTGTTGCGACATCAAGAAACCAGGAAAGCTCCTGGTCGCCGACTTTTTCAAGCGCCGTTATAGTCGCAAGATAGTCATTCGTCACCTGTCCGACAGCAACATCGGTGACCACAAGCTCCTTGCGCTCGATAAGACTTAAGAGCAGATCCAAAGGACCATAAAAATTATCTAGCTCCACGGTATATATTGGCTGACTGGCCATATTGCTAGTATAGCGGATATTACGAAGCGCGAACTGGTTGGCGAAGGACGGTCTTGAGCTTTTCTGGCTTACTTCGTCGTGGGTCGCCGTAATAAATCTCATGATGTTTGCCATGTAATTGCCAGCCATGATCTTTGGCAAATTGATGCAAGCGCTGAATGTTAGGTCCCTCCTCGCTGTAGGGTCCGATGTGGGTCAACTGGACACATTGCCCTTCTATGTACGTCTCCAATCTGACTTGCCGGTAGACTTCGGATTTCTTTTTTACTACGAGTGTTTCGGCAAATTCCTGCACGACTGTCTTGGTTACATAGTCGGGCATGCGTAGCATAAGAGTCCAGCGCCAATCTTGAGGCCGCTCCATGTCAAAGAATTTCTCATCTTTCATCCACCATAGACCCTCGGGTGGGGGTACTTTAAAGTTTTCATAGCCTTCCGGCTGCAGCCCTTTTTTATGACTCATCTTGATCGAGTAAGCAATTCCATACAGGGCTGAGAAAGCCTGCTGAAACGTATTGTTTGGGTCTTTTTCCATCATATCTGGCTGACCGGCGCCATCAATCATCAGGTACTGCATCGCAGGCACATCGACGAGTTCTGGTTCTGTACCTGGCTGGTAGAGTGCTTTGTTACTGGTCACAAAGTCAATCATGGTGGTTTCTCCACCTATTATTATACGCTCGGTCAGCAACCGCTAGTGCTATGGAGTCAAGCGGTTGATATCGCGAGGGAAGAGCGTGGCTTCCTTGACGTTATTAAGGCCCATGAGTTTTTGCGTCAGACGTTCAAGGCCGAGGCCAAAGCCACCATGCGGCGGCATACCATAGCGCATAGCGGTCAGAAGTGGTGCGAAGCCAGGATCATTTGGATCGGCACCCGCGAGTTCCTTGAGCTGACGAACAAGTACATCATAACGGTGCTCGCGCATGCTACCTGTGACGATTTCTACACCGCGAAACAGGAGATCAATTCGATCTGCCAGTTCGGGATTTGCATCGTTTGCACGATGGTAAAACTTCATCTCATTGGCTGGCCATTCAGTCACGAAGACGGCCTCGCTACCTAAAGTTTTTTTCGCATACTCACAAACCCAGCGTTCTTCATCGGGACGGAGATCTTTTTCACCGATGGTGTTCTCGCCGGTCGCTTGCGAATAGCGCTCATGGATCTCGGCTAGGCTAAGGCAGGGAATTTGGTCAGGGACTTCAGGCTTCGCTACATTCCAGCGCTTGAGCTGAGCCTCATGGGTTTGCCAAACTGCATTGATGCTCGCATGTAGGAGCTCACTCAAGAGATTCTCAAGCTGTTCTAGGCTAATAAATCCGAGCTCCGCATCTACTGAAGTGTATTCGGTCATATGCCGAGTAGTTGCACTGGGCTCAGCCCGATATACTGGAGCGATTTCATAGACTCGCTCATACACGCCGACCATTATCTGCTTATAGAACTGTGGGCTCTGTGCTAATGTAGCTGTCTTACCAAAATATTCAAGCGTGAAGACTTCAGCGCCACCTTCAGTCGCCTCAGCGAGAAGTTTTGGGGTATGAATTTCGGTGAAACCATGCGTGTCAAAATAGCGGCGTAGGGTTTTTGAGACAGTAGCTTGCACGGTGAAAATTGTTTGCTCATCGGGATTTCGTAAGCCGATGACACGGTTATCAAACAGGGTGTCCAGGTGCTCGCTCTTATGGCTGATTGGCTTATCGATTTCGAGCAGTGGTTCATCAGTTACTGGCGATACGATGGTAAAAGATGGCTCATGGATCTCCACACCGCCAGGTGCGCGTTCGTCTTCCCAGACTTCTCCAGCCACCTCAACAACGGTACCCACTTGTAAGCCACGCAGTTTTTCAACCTCTTCTTTGGCTTCGACGAGTATTTGAACCAAGCCGGTACGATCACGAACCACTATAAAATTGAGACCTCCGAGCAGGCGACGTTTGTGCAGCCAACCAGCAATGGAAACTTGCTGCTTGATTTCCTGAGGCAAGTCGTTAATGAGAGTGCGCTGTGTCATGATAAGCGTAATTGTATCAGATAGCCGTATCTGATGCGAGGGTGATTAAGCCGTTGGATTGGGCGGCCGAGG
>CAZDEK010000036.1:0-8604 GCA_964504625.1 uncultured Candidatus Saccharibacteria bacterium | reverse complement strand
AGCCCTAGTAGCTAATCTGTCATCTATCATCGAGCCAGTCATGTTGATCGTCATGGGCTCCCTCGTTGGCTTTATTATCATTTCGGTGATTGGCCCACTCTACCAGCTCTCGAGCGCTTTTTAAGCATCACAAAATCGTTGACTGCCTTAAGCATAAGCACTTATAATCATGCTTGTATTCATAGAACTAAAAAATTTGGAGGATAATCCTTACGTTATGATTCAAGCACTACGCAAGCAGAAGGGTTTTACATTACTCGAACTGCTCATCGTCATTGTGATCATCGGTATTTTGATCGCACTGGTGCTGCCAAACCTGATCAATGGCCCGATCCGAGCTCGCGACGTCCGTCGTAAGCAGGACCTGAACGCCATCTCAAGTGGTCTTGAGCAGTACTACAACGACAACCAGGCCTACCCAGCCGACCTGGCCACGCTGACTGCAGGTAATTACCTGAAGACGATACCAAATGATCCGAAGAGCGGCACGTACACTTACACGCCACTCCCAGCTGGCGGACCAGTGTACACCAGCTTCACTCTGCAAGCCACCCTGGAAAACAAGCAGGATAAGCAGATTAAGTCTGGCACCACCGACACCTACGAGGTCGTCAACAAGCAGTAGCCTATCACGCTGCAATCGTCACCAGCCGTCACTTTGGCGGCTGGTTTCGTTTAGGAAAAGCCTCAAGCTTGCTACAATAAAGTAGTAATCATAAGCATTTCGTACGATATATCACTAGTGAACTTCCCTGTCATCTATAAAAAGCAGGTCATTTTTGGCCTCGACATAGGCCAACATATGGCAAAATTCCTCCAACTTCGCCGTGCTGGTAAGGGTTTTGCATTGGTCGGATATGGTTCGGTGCCGCTTGAAGAGGCCATGGTTATTGAGGGTGTGATTGCCGAACCAGAACGCCTCGCCCGAGGCCTTCTCGCGGCCCTCAAGCACCCGGCCAATGGACACATCACAGCCCATTCTGTAGCCAGTGGCCTACCGCAAGCTCATCTCTTTAGTCGTATTATCACGCTGCCTGCTATGTCGCATGAAAAACTCTCTGAAGCCGTTCAATGGGAGGCTCAGCAGTACATACCTATGCCAATGACAGACCTATATCTTGATTTTGAGATCGTAGCCGCTATCAAAAATGACCAAGGAGAGGTACGTGAGTATGAGATCCTGCTAGCAGCCGCGCCACGTGCCATTATTGATAGTTACATGAAGCTCTTCGAGTTCTTAAAGCTCACCCCGCACAGTCTCGAGACTACCTTGGCCGCCAATATCCGAGCCCTTCACCCACGTGGTAGCGCCACTGAGCCAGTCATGGTGATCGACATTGGCTCACATGCGACCGATATGGCAATCGTTACCGATGTCGTCCGGGTGACAACAACTGTTAACGTAGGTGGTGATAGCTTCACGCAGACTCTCATGCGCGCCCTGAAGATCGACGAGCCACATGCCGTTCAGATCAAAGTCAGCTATGGAATCGCCGAATCAGGTATCCAGTCAAAAATCCTGACTGCCCTTCAGCCGCAGCTCAACTTATTCGTCAATGAGGTCAAAAAGCTCGTCAAATACCACGCTGAACGGGGCGCCGATGAACGCACCAAACATGTGCAACGCCTACTCCTGACTGGTGGCATATCCCGAATGCCTGGTTTTGCCGAGTATCTCTCCCGCCAGCTCAGCTTACCCGTCGATATCTCAAGCCCATGGGGTCATCGTGGCATGAAGCTACCTCAAGGTATGGATGAAGCGACGGCAACAGCATATACCACTGCTTTTGGACTAGCCATGCGAGGCTTCGTCGAATGATCAACCTATTACCTCCAATCTTCAAAGAGCAGCGTGCGTATGCCATACGTAATCGCCGCCTGGTACATATCATCTGGCTAGCTGTTGGGCTCATTATCGTGATTAGTGCGGCATTCGTCGCTAGCTGGTTTGCCCTTGGCCGTGAGATGGACAACTTAGATGCCAAACTCACGCAAGATACGCAAAATACAAAGAAATATGGAGCTATCGAATCACAGGCAAAAGCACTGGCTGATCGATTGAGTGCTGTCGAGAAAGTCCAGGCCGATCGATCTAACTACATTGCGCTACTTAATGAGCTCGCCGCCAAAACACCTCCTGACGTATACATTAATACGTTTTCAGTTGATGCCAGTGCGACCGCCATGCAGCTAACGGCTTTTGCTAAAACCCAACAAGCAGCTGCAAACTTTAAGAACTCTCTCGAAGCCTCTTCTCGCTTTAACTCTGCTGCCATTCAAGAACTCACTCCAGATAAAGACCCATACACCGGCCAACCAAGCTACCGGATGACACTAACCGTTGGCCTCAAGGAAGGAGCGCTGAAGTGAAACCTAAGCTGACCTTTTATATCCTCTGTGGCACTTTGGCAATTCTGATCGCGGGTGGTACGGCAGGGTATGTATACGGCCTGCGTGAACTGACCGAGCAAAAAGAACGCGTCCAGAAGAAGCAGCTCGAGCTTGCTGACAGCCAGAAACGAACCAGCCAACTCATTGAGCTCTCTCGTAAATATGATGATGCCAAATCTCGACTGGATGATATCGACCGGGCACTACCACGCCAATCGAAACAAGCTGAAATCCTGCTTGAGCTAGAAGGTGCTGGCGCTCAAACCGGTGTGGCCATCTCTAGCCTAACGTTCACTGGAGCAGCCACCCCTAAAAACCCTAACACCAATCAAGCAGCTGCCAAACAAGACCTCTACATTCTTCCGATTAGCCTCCGACTACGAGGCACCTATCCCCAGCTCATCGCGTTCTTATCACGCTTAAATACCATCAGCCGCTTTAATTCTGTGACCAGTCTCGCAACCAACAAAATTGTAAATTCGCCCGACCAATTAGATATCTCCATGAATCTCGTAGCATACTTAAAACCATAGGGAAGATCCTAGCATGAAACTCAACCTCAACATGAAGCTCTCAGGCAGTCTCGGTGCCTACCTTAAACCATTAGGCAAGTACATCGGTATGATCGGAGTCCTGGCCGTGATAGCTCTGCTTGGTTACACGGCATATTTCTTGACGAACCTCTTCTTTGCCCCAAGCGACCTCTCAGCGCTTGAAAAGAAGCAAGAAGAATCAGCACAATCCAAGCAGATCCGGTTCAACGAAAAAACCCTACAATCACTCGATAAGCTCAAGAGTGCTGGTACGTCTCCTGACACCTCAAATGTCGGGAAAGACAATCCATTCGCCCCCAACTAAAGATTAGTTAGCGAATGGAGGCCGGCCAGGGGTGCGGTAGTTATTGTGATCGACATCGGGCTCACGACTGAGGAGACCATCAGCTTCCCCTGGCTTGGTTTCGATGAATTTTTCATAAATGCTGACAATGTAGGCCTTCACGGCATAGGGATCTGGGACATAATCAAAGTGGAAAAGCTCTTTCTCGCCGGCAGTCTGCACTGTCACGGTGCCATACCCAAGCACCGTTTGCATTGGGCCCTTCACATTCACCGAAATATCCTGCACCCGGCTCAGTCGCAAGGTAGCGATTGTTCGCTGGAAGATGCCGACTTGATCCATATCGACAATATTTTCATCGGTTACGAAGAGCTTATTCGAACGCCAGACATACATAGACCCCACACCCAATAAAACAGAAATGCCAATCAGGAGCAAGCCGACAAAGCTCAGCGGCAATTGGATTGGATCTGTCTTGAGGCCTGTAAAATCTTTCAACGGTATACGATCAACACCGGCTGCCCCCAAATAGACTGCCGTCAGACCTAGAAAGAAGATAAACACTGCCACCGCTAAGTACGGCAAAACCGCCACGATGTGCTTATGGATGACACGCTGAACAACTTCGCTCTCATCCTGTCCTGGATATCGCTCTGTAACCGCCATGCTAGTATTTTAGATCATTTCTCCAGATCAAGCGAGGTCTGCGGCTGCTGGCTGATGCTATCCACCGGTGGCTGCAGACCCAAATGTCGATAAGCCCGCTCGCTAACCATGCGGCCACGCGGCGTGCGGCGCAGTAATCCGACTTGAATCAGATAAGGCTCGATGACATCTTCGATCGTTTGACGCTCCTCAGATAGGGCGGCCGCCAAAGCTTCAACCCCAGCTGGACCACCACCATAATGCTCAATGAGTGTCATGAGCACGCGTCGATCACCGGCGTCGAGTCCAAGCTCATCAACTTCTAATAGAGCAAAGGCTGCCGTCAATACATCGCCATTAACCGTACTATCATTATGCACTTCGGCGTAATCACGAATGCGGCGAATCAGTCGATTCGCGATACATGGAGTCAGACGAGAACGAGCCGCGAGCTGAACAAGCTCCTCGTCACCAATCTCTATCTTCAAAAGACGGGCTGTCCGAGCCAAAATCTGAGCAATTTCTTCTGGGGTGTAAAACTCGAGCCGGTGCACGAGGCCAAAACGATCACGCAGCGGCCCCGATAATGCACCATAGCGTGTAGTTGCACCAATTATGGTAATTGGTGCCAAATCAAGTCGCAGCGACTGAGCCGCCGGCCCTTTACCAAGCATAATATCTAATACAAAATCTTCCATTGCCGGATAAAGGATTTCCTCTACCGTTCGACTGAGGCGGTGGATCTCATCGATAAAGAGCACGTCGCCAGCACTTAAGTTCGTCAGCAGGCTGGCAAGGTCGCCAGCTCGCTCGATCGCGGGGCCAGAAGTAATCTTCAGCTGACTACCGAGCTCGCGTGCGACAATGTGTGCTAGCGTCGTCTTTCCTAACCCGGGTGGGCCATACAGTAATACATGATCAAGTGATTCGCCTCGTTTTTTCGTCGCCGCGATCGCCAGACGCAGACTATCGATCGCCTGTCGTTGACCAATATATTCATCAAAGCTAGCTGGTCGAATCGACTCTTCAAAAACTGACTCCTCAGGCAGCACCTCTGGTGCAGTCACCTCCTCAGCGGCAAATTCTTCCTGCCGCTCGATCATCGACTTAAGCCTTTGAGAGCCTGCCGGACTCGTTCGCCCGTATCGGCCGCCGCTTCCACTCCCTGCAAGGCTCGCACCGCCTGCTCGCGCGTGTAGCCAAGCTGCATGAGCGCCTGATGGGCTTGATCTTCCTGTGTCGCCTCTTTCAGCGAACCCGTTTGTACGAGCTTACCTTTCAGCTCGAGAATCATCCGCTGTGCCGTTTTCTTGCCCACCCCAGGCACCCGCGACAGCTTCGTGACGTCTTCTTCATCCATACAAGCCGATAGCGCTTCCACATCGTAAACGGATAGTATGGCATGCGCCATGCGCGGTCCAACGCCATTCACCGACACAAGCTTCAAGTACAAACCCCGCTCCGCCGCAGTGCGAAAACCATAGAGCTCATACGCATCATCGCGGATATTCTCCGCCACGAACAGTACGACGTCCTCACCCTCCTGTATGGATGCCGCGTCTCGGGCTGGAATGGCGACTTCATAGCCCACCCCATGCACCTCGACGATAACTCGGTCCAGCTCGCGCACTGAAACCATCCCCTTGAGAAGCGCTATCATGCTGTCATTATACCAGTTTCACGAAAATCGTACGAAAACTCTTGAGCTCAGACTCAGCTAGCGAGTAGCATACAAGTACGCACCGAGTTTACAAAAAAGGGGGGCTAGTATGGCGGGAAAACGAGGTGCCGTTATTGGCCGAACGCCAACACAGCCAGATATCGTCGACCAAGACTGGATGGCCTATGCGAATTGCCTCGAGGTGGATACTCAGGTATTTTTTCCCGGCAAAACAGGTAGCACCAAAGAGGCCAAAGCAATCTGTGCTGATTGTGCGGTACGAGAAGAGTGCCTTGAGTATGCACTTGCCTTCGGTGATACGCATGGCATCTGGGGTGGAACTTCAGAGCGTGAACGACGCGCTATCAAGCGGCGACGCAAAGCAGCCGCAAAAGCAGCCCTACGTACCGCCAGCTAACCATCAATACCTAGCGCCGCGTCTTAGAGACGTGGCGCTTTCATTTGGGCAGCATGTGTCAGAGCGATTGCTAAAGCATCTGCCGCGTCATCAGGCTTAGGTACTGTCGACAGCATCAGATGCTGCTTCACCATCTCCTGCACCTGCTTCTTGACCGCTTTGCCATAGCCTGTCACTGTTTGCTTGACCTGCAATGGCGTGTACTCAAAGACAGGCAGGCCAGCCTCCTGCAGCGCTAAGAGCGCTACTCCTCTCGCCTCGCCCACTTTCATGGCAGTCGTCACATTGGCCGCAAAAAACAGCTTCTCTACTACTGCTACATCTGGACGGTGATGACGAATGAGTGCTTGCAGATCATGATAGAGCTCCTGCAAACGAGCCGGGTGCTCCCGACCTTTCGGTGTCGAGATCACGCCGCAATCCACCATCGTGCGCGACTGACCGTCTGCTCGCACCAGCCCGAAGCCAGTCGTCGCCGTCCCTGGATCAATACCGAGAATCAACATGCTTACTAGTATACTCGAGGCGATATAAAAAGATGCCCTCACCCCGTAGGGTGAGGGCATTGCATCAGCTCAACCAAGGCTCGCCAGGTGCCGGGGTGGCCGATTCACGCTGCCGCCACGGTGGCCATGGCGCTTCCTCGCATGCCAGGATCCAATCGGCGGCAATACGAATGTGGTGAGACTCGCTACCTGGCTCGAGCTCCAGAAAGAAGGCGGTTCCGCCCCGCAACTGCTCTGGCGTAGGACGGAGCGCCCTGCCAGATACCGTGTTGGGGTCACGCATCATCGGCGACTGGTAGGTAACGCGTACGCGCTTGTCGTGAAACCGAATGAACTGCTGTTCCAGGGCCATCATCACAGCTCCTTGTAGCCAGCTGGGTAATCAGGATAGACCTGCTGGAATTCAGCTCCGTGGCCAATGTTTGTCACGATCGGCCGCTCAGCGATTCGCGTCGGAAGCGCATCATACGCCCAATCCTGATCATCGCGCTGTACACCAGTTGTGAGCACCGGTACGCCTAGGGACTCCGCAGTAGTCGAAAGGCGTCGATTCACGATGCAGGCCACACCCAGCACATTGCCGCCAGCCGCACGTACAGCTTCGATAGTGCCCACGACGGATCCGCCAGACGTGATGACATCCTCGAGAACAAGCACGTTGCGATCCTGAACCGCCTCGACAAAACCAGCTCGTTCGAGCACGAAGCCCTCATCGGTCTTATCCGCCCAGACAGTTGCGAGACGCTGATTCTCGGTGAAGTAACGGAAGCCCGCTACGAGATAGACACCGCCTGTGGCTGGTGCAGCCACGACGTCAGGCACCTCGCCGCCAACCCGTCGATCAAACCAGCGCAACTGCCAGTGTCCGAAGATCGGTGTCAGCCGCTTAGGCTGGGAATACAGGCAATCACAGTTGATGTAGGTCTCGGCATGACGACCCGACTTCAGCACGAAATGCTCACCCATAAGCAAGGCGCCAGAGTGCACCAGCTCATGCTCGATGGCATGTTCATGCCGCGTTCGCTCGGTATCAGTAGTTGACAAGGTGGTATCCCTTCTCTTCGAAGATCGTGTCGGCTGGCAAGTTTGCATTGAGAAGCTCGGCATAGACTGCGCCAAGCAGGTCTTCTGCGTTCAGCATGAGCTCTGAGAGTCCTGCCAGCGTTTCCGCCGACAAGACATCACGGAATTCTTCCATGATTTCGTCGGCTGTCAGACCGATTTCGTCCATCGTCTTCAACTCTCTGATGCTAAAGTTATACTTGTACCCGAAGATTCCTTTCTTTTCGAGCAGGGCTTTGACTTCGGCGATCGGCCAGCGATCACACAGTTCATTGATGATGTTAAACAGCGTCTCCTGGAGACTATCGGCCCGCAATTGATTACGTGCTTCCACTGAGAGCTCCTGCAGGCTGAAAAGGTCGAATAGATCGTCCACCGTGAGCTCAACTTCAATAGCGAACTGCGCTACCTTCATCCACACTCCTCGGTCAAGGTGCAATGGGCTATTCTACGCGCCAAGCGTGGCTTTTTCAAGAGAAAACAGGCTCCCGGCAATGCCGAGAGCCTGTCAGCTAGATATCGTTGCCTTCTGGTGGGACGAAAAGTGTTTGGCGGATGACACGGTTCATGCGCTCCACTTCAGCTCGTGCAGCGGCTGGCACGTCCACGACGGGAGGCTGACCTTCCGGAGACTGAGGATAGAGCACCGAACGGCTAGCGTTAATGATGAAGCCCTCGCTGAGCGAGTTCCTGCCATTTTGCACCGCGAGCTCCAGGCTCCCTCCTTGTGCGCCGACACCTGGGATGAGGATCGGGATGTCGTCACCGACCAAGTACCTGACATGCTGTAGCTCTTCAGGCCTTGTGGCTCCCACCACGACGGCACAGTTGGAGTTGTAATTCCAACGCGATCGGACATTGCGAGCCACCACTTTGTAGAGCGGTTCTTCTCCCTGAAAAACTTCAAAAGGTCGATCTGGATCTTCCCACTGTTCGATCGGCAGACCCTGGAGCTCCCCCGCTCCCTCGTTGCTGGTTCGCACCAACACAATCACGCCCCGATCAACCTCTCGCAGAAATGGCGCCATGGCCTGATGCCCCATGTAGGGATGCACCGTGATCGCGTCAGCGCCAAGATCTTGGAA
>CAZDEK010000035.1:0-8845 GCA_964504625.1 uncultured Candidatus Saccharibacteria bacterium | reverse complement strand
AGCAGTTGGCTGTTAACCAATTGGCCGCCGGTTCGAATCCGGCCCCCGGAGCCAAGCAAAGAGTCGCCAAAACCTGGCGGCTTTTTGCTTGAGCATCGAGCTATATGCGAGAACCGCCGGTTCGATTACGAGGAGCAGGCGCATAAGCTAGCTTCGAGCATGCGACGAAGCAATACACAGTAATCCGGCCCCCGGAGCCATGAAAAGAGAACTTTAAATAAGGCCTGTCAGCGCCTTTTGGTATGATCATGGTATGAATAATCCTTTTTGCATCACCTTTGCGGGGGTTGTAGGTAGTTCTAAAACTCCAATCGCCCACCACTTAGGCTGGAATCTGGGTCTGCCAATATTCAATAATGATACCTTACGAACTGAAGTGCAGGAGGATCTTTTACGATTCGATCAGGAGGAATACCTGCACCGCAGAAATGATCGCAGCAAAGCACTACTACACACAGGCATGCCCTTCATCTACGATGCGAGCGTCGACCGAGAGTGGGGGCGATTAGCAGAGTGGCTAGCGGAAGATAATTACCGGCACTTCATCATTAGCCTCGATCTAAGCCGGGAGCTCCTCGATAAGATTTATGCAGCCAAAGGCTATACTGAGGGTTATAGACTCAACGAATTGATGGCGCAGCACGCTCAATTTCTAGAAGAGTACGGAAATACTACTGGGCTACACATTACCGATGCGGAGTTCAGTAGGCGGCTTGATGTATCACTGCAAGCCGTGAAAGCCTGGATTGCTAGCTTGTCGAATTAGGCTTGTGGGTTTGATCGCTTCGCTAATATACCTTGCACTGACGGGCTAAGCGCTTTGTCGGTGCGATGCACGCAGCCGATCCAGCAGCAGGGCCGGCGTTTGCCCTCTTGGATCTCGGTGACCGTGCGCCGGATGTGATTCTCGCGCGTCGCGGCTTGCTTGACGGAAATATTCCAGCAAATCCACTCATTCCGGGCGAGAGGTGTGAGCCCTTCCCAAATAGCCGCCACAGCCGGCACGGCACGGATGGCTTTTGCGAGATCTGCGGGCAGCTCGTGAACTGTGCCGCTAGAGAGTGGCTTGTTTGTCATAGTGTGAGCTTACTCCATCGTTGTTGAGCGTACAAACTGACGTACTGTATTGTCTCAAGGCTAGCGTGGACCAAGTGCGGCAATATCATCGAGTTCGCCAATACCATGAAGTAGAAACGGCTCAGAGAGCTTGTAAAGTCGTAGATCTGCAGGTATATCGCGACCAGTCAAATCATAGACAAGGATCTCGGAAGGCCTGGCGTGCTGGCATAGACGAGCAGCGACATTGACCGCACGACCGACATAGTCATCTCCCTCGAAGATAATCACCGATCCGCGAGCGATGCCTGAGTGGATGAAAAAGTCATCACCTCGAAAGAGTTCATTGAGCTCGTATACAGCGGCGCATATCGGCCTGGAACTAACGCCCACGAGCATAACGCCATCGCCTAGCCACTTGGCCACCCGCACACGATGTTGGCCAACGACAATGCGAACTGCTTGGCGAAACTTTGTAAGCATTTGGGCGGCAGCATGGATGCCATATTTGTGAGTGTAGTTAGTAAACTCAGTCACGTCGACAAACGCGAAAGTGCGAGTTGTTGTGGGGAAGTCGCGCAGGTAAGACGTTTCTGGATCGTAAGTAACGAAGCTCGATAGATTAACGGCTGGCTCATGGTTGCGACGGAATGGAATCTTCATACTTGTTATCCTATTATCGCAGAAACTGGCCTGCACGCCAGATGTCAGAGTGCTAGTATAGGCTTATGCTTGGCCATTCTCGACAAATCCTACATGTCTTTCAGCGCTCAGGTAATGCACTTAAGGCAAGTGATGTTGGTCCGGCGCGACGACACATCGCGCACTACTGGTCAAATCTCAAGCGGTTTAATCCAAAGCAGGACGCCACACTCATTGCTCTGCCGAAGCCCTATATTGTACCGGCGTATGAAGAAGGACGAGAGTTTGATTTTCCTGAAATGTACTACTGGGATACATACTTCATAGCCCAGGGTATGCTGGATCTTGAGCACAAGGAACTGGTACTGGGTATGCTCGAGAATCTCCTGTTTCTTTTCGAGCGTTTCCACATCATCCCAAATGCTAGTCGCACATATCTCATGGGGCGGTCACAGCCACCATTCCTGACAAGCTATATTTTCGACTGCTATGAGCATTTCGGACTGAAGCCAAAATGGTTGGCGGCGAAAATGCATGTGGCGCGCGAAGAGTATGAAACCGTTTGGCTGGGCGCTGCTAAGCCTCATGCCCGGCGGGTATATGCAGGGTTAAGCCGCTACTATGACATTAATCAGCTCCATGATCTTGCTGAGGCTGAATCAGGCTGGGATATGACGACACGGTTTGGACGGCATGCACTCAACTATCTGCCGGTCGATTTGAATTCACTGCTGTATAAGTATGAGATGGATTTTGCCAACACGGCGCGTATTCTCGGCGATGCTCACGGTGAGGCGGCGTGGCATCGCTTGGCTGAAGAGCGCAAGCAGACTATGAATCACCTGATGTGGGATCGGGTGCAAAAAACCTTTTGTGATTACAATTATGTGAAGAAGACGCGTTCACATGTGAATTCGCTGGCGAGCTACTACACCATGTGGGCGGGCTTGGCGACTGATGCCCAGGCGGCCCAGCTAGTTAAGAATCTGCGTCGTTTTGAGCACAAAGGCGGCCTGGCGGCGACTGAGCTGCCGAACATATCGCACCTGCCAGGTACGATGCCAACCCAATGGGCACACCCCAACGGCTGGGCGCCACTTCATTATATCGTCGTGCAGGGGTTATTGCGCTATGGCTATGAAGCTGATGCGCGGCGGATTGCCATGAAATGGCTACGTACAAATCTAGATTGGTATAATCATCATGGTAATTTTTTGGAAAAGTATAATGTGGTGCAGCCAACCAAGCCACCGGTGAAGGGGGTCTATCCAACGTTGATTGGTTTTGGTTGGACGAACGCCGTTTTTGAGCGGTTCTGCCGCGATTTTATCGATTCGGCAAAGAAAAACTAGGCAAGTATGATTTCTCATGGCTCCGATCTCTCGGTGTGCTAGGATAGGGGGAGCACTATTTAGGAGAAGGAGGATTTATGCTGAACCTCAACTCAGTTATGATTGGCAGCGAAAACCCTAAGCAGCTGGCAGCATTCTATGGCAAGATTCTCGATAAACGGCCAGACATGGAAGACAATGGCTACATTGGTTTTCTGGCGGGCAGTTGCTTTATCTCGGTAGGCCCGCACGATAAGGTGAAGGGCAAATCGGAAAATCCCGAGCGTATTATGTTCTTTTTCGAGACTGAGGACGTGAAAGCTGAGTTCGAGCGACTCAAGGGGCTTGGCGCCGAAGTGATTGCCGAGCCGTACAACCCAGGTGAACAGGAGAATTGGTGGCTTGCCACCCTCGCCGATCCAGATGGTAACTATTTTCAGCTAGCCTCACCTTGGAATCAGGGATCGTAGCACGATTCAGCAATGGCAATAGCTCCACGATGTGACAGTTGCGGTTGTGAGCTCCGGTCGTATGGCGCGATATTGCTAGGTCCACCAGACGCCCATGAAAGAGTGCGAAAATACCATCTTTGTGGCGAATGCTATCAGCGAATCGTGGCTTTTGCCGGACTCGAACTCAGGACACGTGATGAGCACAGTACCATCGCTTAAGCTTACGCAAGCCGCGCCCGAGGTGGCATGTCAGCTCATTGGCAGCATCTTGATACGTGACTTTTCAGATGGTACGAGTGTAGGTGGGGTCATTGTCGAAACGGAGGCCTATGCTGCACATGAAGCCGCGAGTCACAGCCACGGTCGGCGTACAGAGCGCAATGCGCCGATGTTTATGCGAGCTGGCACCATCTATATATATCGTAGTTATGGCATCCATCTCTGCATGAATATTGTGGTTGGCCATGAGGACGGTCAAGCAGTGCTTATACGAGCCCTGCAGCCGACGATGGGCCTTGAGCGCATGCGAGCACTCCGCGGAGTTGAGGCGGATCAAATGCTGTGCAGTGGTCCGGGCAGAGTCGGACAAGCGCTGGGTATCGAATTGCACTGGAGTGGCAAGCATCTGAGTGAGCTGCCGGTACGGCTGGTAGCTAAGGCGAATAATGGGCGGATCGAGTCGCGTCAGCGCATAGGTATTAGTCGGGCACAGGAATTACCTTGGAGATTTGTACTAGCAGGCTCTGCCTATCTTTCTCGTCCCTGAATTCATATTTCTTATAGTAGACACAGACGAGCGTTCGTAGTATGCCTAAGAGGGAGAGATAGCTATGACTACGATTCGTGAAAGAGTTGCGGGGATACCTCGTTGGTTGAAAATACTTATTCTTGTTGGACTGGTATTACTGATATTGGCGTATGCAGTACCAGCAACGGCTCGACTATTTCGTGGCAGCTCTAGTCAGCATTCAGGTGACAGTTCGTCGCCAAGAGTAGAGTACAGGCAAGATAAAGTTGTCGAACCGATGCCCTATGCCACCCAGTATGTGGTTGGCACTGTACCCCCTGGCGGCAGCCCAGTTAAACAGGCGGGTGTAGCAGGTGAGCGAACCATCATTTATCAAGTGAAGATAGAAAATGGCCAAGAGGTTAGTCGGCAGCAAATAAGTAATAAGATTACCAAAACACCACAATCAGAGGTGGTTATTCAGACCGGCACAAGCTCTGTCACGAGTCAGAATCAATTACCACAATCAGGCACTACGCCGATGAGACCATGGACTCTAGTTAGTATGATTCTGGCGGCCGCTACTGGCAGTGGGCTGGTTGTCTATCAGCTGATGAGCGCTGCTGACCATCGGTCACACCACAATGACTGAGAGCTGCCAATCGTTGGAACGTGCAAGCCAGCGACTGCTGACCATCTAGCCATATCTGATGCTCATCTGGTAGAGTGGAGATATGAGTAAAACTTCACACTCGAAGCATGAACATGCGAATCACGGACATGTCGAAGCGACCGACGAATACGGCCCGACTTTTGGTGAACGACATCGTACGCTCATCCTCGTTATTGCTGTCTTGTTCTTTCTGCTTGCACCGCTAACCTTTGCGATTTACTGGCTCTTGAGTATCATTTAGCCAAAATATTCTCCTCAGGAGTATAATAATAGAGGGTATTATTAACACTTTTGGAGGTTTACGGTGGCAAAGAACACTGATCTCTCGCCAACTGGCTGGGTAGGCTGGGTGGTTTTTGCTGGCGTATTTATGATCGTGGAAGCTATCTTCCAGATCATCGCTAGCATTGTTGCATTATTTAACGACAAGTTGTTCGTTCTAGGGATTGACCGTCTCTGGATCGTTGATATCACGACTTGGGGATGGATCCATCTATTGCTCGGTCTCGTACTGTTTGCAGCCGGTGGCGCCGTTCTTGCTGGGAAAATGTGGGGCCGTGTCGTCGGCATCCTCTTGGCTGCCTTGGCTATGATCGCCAACTTCGCCTTTATTCCAGTATATCCAGTATGGTCGATCCTGATGGTGATCGTTAGCGCCCTGGTGCTGTACGCACTCATCGTCCACGGCAAAGAAGCCGCTTATCTAGAATAGAATCCAACATTCACAATACATAATCGCCGTCCTCATTGGGTGGCGATTATGTTTAGGCGTTTGGATGCTTAATCTTGCCCTTGGATTGAAATTGTTTCTGAAGCTTTTTGGTATCGATCCTAGGTGCTGGCTCATCGATGACGCTCAAATCTGGTTTATGTTTACTCAAGGCAAGTATCGGCATGCCGATGGGGGCGCCAATTGTCAGCCAAAACGAGGAGAAGGCTACGCTCTTCCCAAATATTTTGCCCAGTCGAACCCCGACAGCAATTGAATAGATCTGGCCAAGGTATGGCACAAAAGCCGCTGCCTGCCAGCTAACCGGTAGTCCAAGAACGCGAATTAGAACTATATAGTTATAGGCTGGTACAAAGGCTGGCCAGGGGTTTGCTCCGAGTCGCCGGAACACAAAGAATAGCCCCAGCATGTACAGAAAGTAGGCAAGAACTAGGATACCGACAGCCCAAAGGCCGATTTGCAGGAGCGTTTGAAGCATATTGTCACTGATTATACGCCTAAATATTCTGATTCGCAGGAAGAAATAGGAGTATAATGCCAAAAAGTAAGGAGTTTATATGGGTTGTATCATATTATTTCTAACACTACTATCGCCTCGCCTCGTACTATTCTTGGTCTGGCTCTTGAATAATAAGCGCTGGGATCTGGTTTTCCACGGGGGTGTTTTCTTGCCGCTGCTTGGTTTCTTGTTCCTGCCATTCACTACCTTAATTTACTTCTTCGCGTACAATCCAGTAACCAATACCATTAGCCCATTTGGCTGGATATGGATCGTGATTGCTTTGTTTGTAGATCTGGCGGCCTATGGCTCAAATGCGTATCGGCAGCAGTCTTCCAGACGACAGAGCTCGAGTGATGTAATCGACGTATAATTTTCGATCGACCAACCAAAAGCCGCTACAATAGTGCTTATGCAAGAACAGCGGCTGACGGCACGGCGTCTCGGTGAATATCGCAAGTGGCTGACCCGCCGCAAGGTGGATGAAGTAGCACACGGTGCGCTCAAGCTGGCTGGCAAGCGAGTGTATGAAATTAATTCCACCGCGACTGGTGGCGGAGTGGTTGAGCTCCTGCAATCACAAGTACCACTTATGATAGGGCTCGGGATAGATGCTCGTTGGCTAGTCTTACCCCCCGACGATCGGTTCTTTGCGATTACTAAGCAGCTGCATAATGCCCTGCAGGGTGGACGCAATGCATTACCGGATGATATCGAATATTACGATACTTATACGCAGCAGGCTGCTAAGAGTTTGCCACTCGATGGTGATCTCTATATTCTTCATGATCCGCAGACCTTAGGGCTCATTCCCTTTTTGGCCGGTAAGCCTGTGATTTGGCGCTGCCATATCGACCTTACGAATGCCGAGCCGCGTACCTTTGCTTGGGTTCGCCGGCGCCTGCACTCGGTGCGACGTTCGATATTCTCACTCGCTAGCTACACGGCCGGGATGCCGAATTCAGCTCTCGTTGCACCCTCAATCGATCCTCTGACACCTAAAAACCAGCCATTAAAGCGGGTTGAAGCAGAGAAGATCCTTGCCAAACACGGTATCGTAGCAACCAAGCCACTCATGACGCAGATATCACGGTATGATCGATTTAAAGATCCGCTTGGTGTCGTCCATTTGGCTGAGCGAGTACGCCAAGAAGTTCCGGACCTGCAGTGTGTGTTACTCGGCAATTATGCCACCGATGATCCTGAGGGAGCCGAAGTCTACGCTGAAGTGCTCAAGGCGGCAGAGGGGCAGCCACTGACCCAGCTACTCGTTAATGCTCCTGATAATGATGTATTAGTGAATGCCTTGCAGTCACGAGCCGATATCGTCGTCCAGAACTCGAATCGCGAAGGTTTCGGATTGACCGTGACCGAAGCGATGTGGAAGCGGGCCTTGGTATGCGCCAGGCCAGTTGGCGGGATTATCTTACAGGTTAAAAATCGCAGGACTGGCCTGTATCTGACTGGTGAACTAACTCGCGATGCGCTAATTATCGAGCGAGCTCTGGAGCGTCGAGCTCAGCGACGACAGCTCGGTGCAGCCGCTCATGACTGGGTGGCTGAGCACTTCATCACCCCCGTGATGCTCGGTGACTATCTGAGTATTTATGCCGCAGCTTTGGTCGATTGACGTTTGCGGGGAGCCTTCTTAGGGCCACTCTTCGACGTCGACTTCGATGACCGGGCTAGATAGACGACAGCCGCCCCTACAAGCAAGCTACCGATTACGACACCGGCAATAAAGTGCGAACGTGAAGAGCCCTTACTCATGACGCGACGACTACCTGTCGTGCTGCTAAGAGCTCAAGGATTGATATATAGATGCCATAGCAGAGGGCCACAATAATGATGCTCTGCCAGGTAATAGCGGGATTGATGAGTAAGTAGGCGAAAGCGATTATGACTCCCGCGAGACGAACTGGTGTGATGTAGCGACGTAAGCCACTACGGGCTTCACGCGTCCAAGCGCCAAGTTGAGAGGCTCGCAATCGATCTAGACCGATCCAGCGACGGAAGGTCTGAGCCCATTTGTATGGAGCGCCGAGCAGGGTTACAAGGGTTAGACCAATGCCGAGCCACATGGCATTTGTCGTCACGGTCTTGAAACCTTTCGTCATAGTATCCCAAACGACACCGGCTGCTGCCTGGTATTGGCTAGCGACCTGGGTAATGATTTGCGGGCGGGCAGCTTTTAGCAGGATGAGCTCTAGTGCAGTGATCACGGTTACCGCAATGCCGATCGCCATCAAGGTGCGCCAGCGTTTGCGAGCAACAGCCAGAGCCCCAAGGTAACAGGCGACGACAGCATAAATGAGCACGCGATAGAGCGCGTCAGTCAAGCGTACCGCGGTGCGCGCCTCATTGAAGTAATTAGCCAAATTGACACGGATTTCAGCCGCTTGACCTGTAGTGTTTGGCGCGAGCTCAGTGCTGCTTAGTCGCTCGCGCAACTTGTCAATGAGAGGCGAAATATTCACACCAAGCACCTTACGTTCAGGGGCGGCTGGAGCCGGCTCATTGGCGGGTCGACGCAGGGCTTCGATGAGGCGGGCATGGGCGGTGCGGTTGGCAGACTCCCAGACGCTGCCAAACTGATCGCTGGTAATAATATTTGTACCAATTTGCTTGGAGGTATTGACGATCTGTGTGGATAGCGGAGCCGCCAAGAATTGAGCTTTTTCGGGAAGAGCTTCCTGGATTTTTGCCTGCAGGTCGATCGAAGAGTAGAGATTTTT